>CAZOOQ010000005.1:0-35733 GCA_964581485.1 uncultured Candidatus Saccharibacteria bacterium | reverse complement strand
TCCTGTGACCTCAGGCTTATGAGTCCTGCGCTCTAACCAGCTGAGCTACGGTGCCGTATTGTATGGTAAGTGAAAGGTGCGTGTCTGTCGCGAGTGATAGGCAGGCAGCTGGTTAGAGTGCTGCGCTATGTTTGTCGCTGAAGGCTCCCCAGCTGAGCTACGGTGCCTCGTCGGAACTCACTTTCGAGGCCTCGTTTTGCCCGATTACGGACAAAAGCTTCGTCTCTTCGTTGTTCCTCCTCTCGTCTCGACAAACAGCTAAAGCTTGGTTTGCCGAGCCGTGGCCGCTGAAGCGGCGAAGGCTCCGTAAATTATAGCAGAGGTGAGGGGAGAATTCTAGACTAGCTCGCGGAGAAGTGCCTGTGGGAGGTGAAGCGGAGTGTGATGGCCAGTCTCTACCCATTTGATGGTGATGTGCTCAGGCAGGGTGGTGTTGTCGAGGTTTTTGCCATAGACAGCACGGTCGTATCGGCCGCAAATCAGCACAGTGGGGCAAGTCACTCGCTTGAGCAAGGCAAGCGCATCGGTAGCTTCGACGGTGTTTGTGAGGGAGCGTTTGCGTGACTGGTAGGTGTGGTGCGGAGAGAAGGCATTTGCAGGTCCGAGCCGCAGGCGGCCACGCGGCGCTAGCGTTTTGACGACTGGCCACAGCACGCGAGCAGCGGGTGAGTAGAGGGCCAGTCGATAGAGCGTATTTGTTCGTTTGATGACTCCCCTGGCCTGCTCGGCCGATTTGTAGAGCGGCATATTGCTGAGTACGAGTTGATCGACGAGCTCGGGCGCGAGTTGCGACAGACGGCACGCAGTTAGCGCACCCATAGAGTGGCCGACGACAACGGCCGGCTCGTCAATGAGCTGTCGCAACGTGTCAGCGACGGCAGTGGCGTGCTGGTCGAGGGAATAGCTAGCGCGACGTGGTTTGGGCGACCTGCCAAAGCCTAGCAGATCGATTGTGATGACACGGTGGCTAGCTTTGAGCTCCCGGCGTAGTGACCGCCAGTAGCGACCATCACTCAGAAAGCCATGTAAGAGAACGATGGTCGGGCCGTCACCCGCCACTTGATAATGAAGTTGCATAGATTCATTATGCCGTATAATAGAAAGTACTTCCAGGTGATACTCACTGTCGGCCAGCTGGCGGATAAGCGTCCCTCACCCACGGATCATGATATTTTCGTCTTCGGGCTGTCTGCTAAGAACGGGCAACATGCACGGGCGAGCCACTGAACCAATCGTTCTCTAAATACTTAATTTGGAGAATTTTATCATGACCGAACTTACTAGCTATATCCAAACGCCACGCAGCGCACATCGGCCCGAGCGTATCGATACTATATTGCAAAAGCGCATGAAAGAATTTCTATTGGCCAGGCAGCAGAAATTGTGGCGGGAGGGAAAACTATGAACAACGAGATACTGCTTAATGAGCGCGTGCAGGTGATTGCGAGCTTCGGCGAAGGGCTGGACCTGTGCGTGCCGCGCATTATCCGTCGCAAAAACGGCAGGGAAATACGCGTCACAAAACTCGGGCTTCGTCACCCGGTGATGGCAGGCCGACGTACGGTACATGTCTTTGAGGTGACAGATGGCGAAGCGGATTACCGACTAGAGTTTGATAGCGAGCGGCTGACGTGGCGGTTGATAAGGGAGGGGGACAACGCATGATCCTGATAGGCCATGCAGTTTACAATGATCAGTTCACGGTTCACATTGAGTTCACAATGAACAGTTTACAAGTGATGGAGAGGCTTGGTGATTGTAAACTGAGAACTGAAAACTTACTGAAAATTGAAAACTGTAAACTGAAAATTAAAAGAGGCGGGGAAGCAAAATGAGCCATATATCCCCTGCTCTCCCTATCCTGTTTAACACCGCTCGACCGCTCGTCATGCACATCGACCTCAATAGCTGCTTTGCAAGTGTCGAGCAGCAAGCGAGACCGATGCTACGCGGTAAGTCCATCGGAATCGTCAATCGCGGTACCGAGCATACAGCAATCGTCACCGCGAGCTATGAGGCCAAGGAAAAGGGTGTGAAGGTAGGGATGAAGCTGCGCGAAGCGCGTACGCTTTGTCCCGGCATTATCGGTATCGAGAGCGATCCGGCAAAGTACCGCTATGTGTACCACAGGCTCATGGATATTATGCGCGACTACTCACCAAGCTTCACGATGAAAAGTATCGACGAGGGGGTAATTGATTTTGCGCTATCCCCTGCCGCTATCCGTGATCGAGATCTGGTGGAGGTTGGTCACGAGATCAAGCGACGACTACGCGAGGAAGTGGGCGAGGCGATGCGCTGCAATATTGGCATCGGTACCAATCGTTGGCTGGCAAAAACTGCGGCTGGCCTCAATAAACCTGATGGACTCGATGTCATCACGCATGAGAATGTTCGAGAGGTACTGGGTGGATTGACCTTACAAAAGCTGACAGGGATAGCCGGGCGTAATGAGCATCGGCTCAATGCGGTAGGAATCTACAGTCCGCTAGAAATGCTCGATGCCGATGTGTCGATACTGAAGCTGGCCTTTAAAAGTGTCGTCGGCGAATGGTGGCACCAGCGGCTGCGGGGGTGGGAAGTCGATGACGTGGAGTATGACATCAAGAGCTGCGGCAGGCAGTATGTGCTCGAGAGCAATACGCTCAGTCGGCGGGAGATCACACAGCGACTGCATCATCTGGTCGAGAGCGTCGGGGCAAGAATGCGCTCGCAGGGCAAAGCCGCGCGGGGAGTGCGTGTGTATGTGCGCTGCTACGATGGGCCGAGTTGGAAAGGTCATGAGCTCGCATTACTCCCCTTTTATTCAAATGCCGCGATTTGGAATTTGGCACAGCGGATATTTATGGGCGCGCCGGCAAAAGGTATCAAGATGATCAGTGTGACGTGCTACCACCTGAGCGACGGCTTGAGCGACCAGCTGACATTATTTGGTGATGAGCTGGCACGCGAGCAAGCAGTGACGACTGCGATCGACGATATCAATACGCGCTACGGCGACAGAACTGTCCACTCGGCGGATACGCTCGGAACGGGCATATATGTGAAGCAAAAGATTCCGTTCGGCAGCACACGGTATTTATGACCAGTAGCTGTGGCAAGAGCGTATACTAGGAGTATGAATAAACTACTCATCATGATTGGCGTGACAGTTGGTTCGACGATCGGTGCACTACTCCCACAACTATGGGGTGATAAGGATTTGTTTAGCGGCATGTCGATCATGCTTGGGTTTGTTGGTGGGCTTATCGGTATCTGGGCGGGTGTGAAGCTAAGTCAACTGCTCGGCTGATGAATTATCTTGTGGCAGTGAGTGGCGGTGTGGATTCGGTGGTGTTACTTGATATGCTGGTGAGAGAGGCAAGAGGCAAGAGACAAGAAGCAAGAGGCCTTGTCGTTGCTCATGTTGACCATGGGATTCGGGAGGAGAGTGCGGCGGATGCGCGATTTGTTGAGAAGTTGGCAGAGAAGTACCAATTACCATTTGTGTCGACACGGCTTGAGCTTGGTGCGCAGGCGAGCGAGCAGCAGGCGAGAGATGAACGGTATGAATTTTTATTTGCCCAAGCCGCTAGACACAGCGCGACAATCGTGACCGCGCACCACCAAGATGATGCGGTCGAGACGGTGGCGATCAATCTTGAGCGTGGTACTGGATGGCGGGGTCTGGCTGTGCTGAGTAGAGCGGGGATTCAGCGTCCGTTGCTTTCCTTGTCCAAGCAGCAATTGTACGACTATGCCCTCACCCACCGTCTTGAGTGGGTCGAAGACAACACGAATGCTAGCACCGCATATCTACGCAATCGCCTACGAAAACGCATTGCGCCGCAGACGATTGATACGGTGGCTGTCATGCAACTGCGTGCACGGCAATTGCAGCTGCGTACAGCAATCGATAACGAGGTAGACCGGTTGGTGGCGCGGCATGCAGGTTCGAGGTATTTTCTGACACATGTCGATGAATCGACGGCTGTTGAGCTGCTGGGTCGAGATATCGAGCTGCAGTGCGGTGTCCGACCTACGAAGCCACAATTAGTACGCGCTGTGTTGTATGCAAAAACCGCCAAATCAGGCAGTAGCCATCATGTTGGCGACAAGGTCCAATTGACATTTTCACCTCGAAAATACCAGATATCAATGCTATAATTAACAGAAGTAAATCAAAGACTAGTACAGAGCTGACGCGAAAGGATAATGCCGCATTATGGGGAAAAAACCAACGGGAAAAATAAGTAATACGATTCGATTGAGCCTGTTTTGGGCGATTTTGGTGCTGGCGACACTTGCGGTATGGGCCATCACCATGCCACGCGGTGAGATGAAAGACGTGGCGATTTCTGATGTGATTTCTCGAGCCAACAAGGGAGAAATTGCCAAAATAGAAGGTTCGGGCAACGAGCTACAGGTGACCGAAAAAGGCAAAGACAAGCCGACACAGAAGTCATATCTCCAGGGTGGTGTCTCTACCCTTCTCAAGGAAAACAAAGTCGATACATCGAAGACCACGGTCGTCGACACGGCAGCTTCGGAGACAGGCAATGCACTTTGGAGTTTGGCATCGATTATCATTCCAGTGGTGCTGATCGCAGCGTTTTTCATGTTCATGATGCGCCAAGCACAGGGGCAAAACAGCCAGGCGATGAGCTTTGGCAAGAGCAAGGCCAAGCTCTACGGACTCGACAAAGAGCGGGTTACTTTTGGTGATATCGCGGGCAATGACAGCGCCAAGCAAGACCTCGAAGAAGTCGTTGATTTCCTCAAGCACCCGAAAAAATACGAGACCCTCGGGGCAAAGATTCCAAAAGGTGTGCTACTGGTCGGTAATCCTGGTACCGGTAAGACGATGCTGGCGCGCGCGGTGGCGGGCGAAGCAAATGTCCCATTCTTTAGTATCTCAGGTTCGGAATTTGTCGAAATGTTTGTCGGTGTCGGTGCGAGTCGCGTGCGCGACCTCTTCACAAAAGCCAAGAAAAACGCCCCAGCTATCATCTTCATCGACGAGATCGATGCGGTCGGCCGCAAGCGCGGTAGCGGTATGGGTGGTGGTCATGACGAGCGCGAGCAGACCCTCAACCAGCTCCTCGTCGAGATGGATGGGTTTGAAAACGACGCCAATGTCATCGTGATTGCAGCGACCAACCGCGCCGACGTACTCGACCCAGCGCTGCTGCGCCCGGGACGCTTTGACCGTCACGTCAAAATCATGCTCCCAGAGCGCAAAGACCGCGAAGCGATTCTCAAAGTGCATTTCAAAAATAAGCCAACCGATAGTACAGTCGACCTCGACAAGCTGGCTGCCAAAACTGCCGGCAGTAGTGGTGCAGATCTCGCGAATATCGCAAATGAAGCCGCTATCGTGGCAGCACGTCGCAATAATAAAAAGATTACTGGCAAGGACCTGACTGAAGCCTTTGAAAAAGTCGCCATCGGCCCTGAGCGCAAGGCGAAGGTCATGAACGAGCGCGAAAAAGAACTCACCGCCTATCATGAAGCCGGGCACGCTATCGTCGGCCATGTCTTGCCAGACAGTGACCCTGTGCACAAAGTCACCATCATCCCTCGCGGTGGTACGGGTGGTGTGACGTGGTTCTTGCCGCCAGAAGACAAAAGCTACACCAATGTGTATGAATTCAAAGACATCCTGGCGCGTGCCATGGGTGGGCGCGTCGCGGAGAAAATCATTTATGGTGCCGACGGTATCACGACAGGAGCGGGTAGCGACCTGCGCAAAGCCACCGAGATCGCCCGCGATATGATTATCGAGCAGGGTATGGGTACGAAGCTACGCGACCAAGTATTCCATGAAGACAATGGCGGCATGGTGTTTGACAAGATCACCCACGAGCGACCATATAGCGATGATACGGCTCGCGAAATCGATGCCGAAGTCGAGGCGCTTATCAAAGAATCAGGCAAGCGCGCTGAAGCTGTATTGACGGCCAATCGTGATATTCTCGAGAAACTCAAAGATGCGCTGATTGAGCAGGAAACGCTCGAAGAAGCCGAAGCTGCTGATATCATGAAAGGCGCCAAACTCCCGGCTGAAGCCAAGCTTCACTAGGAGGCGAACCCCACTACTCCAATGGCAGAAAGTAGAATGCGATCAGTCGTCGCCATGGCCAACCAAAAGCTGACCGTCCAGTGGGCGGCGGCGCTGCTGGCGAGCTCGACATTGGTCGCATCGCTGCTCGGGATTTACCGAGACCGCTTACTCAATGGTATGTATCTTGATAGCTACCGCGTCGGTATTGATGCCTATACGGTGGCGTTCACAATTCCGGATTTCATGTTCTTTATCTTGGTGTCGGGCGCACTGAGTGTGACATTTGTGCCGGTGTTCAACCAGCGTCTCGCGAGTGGCAACAAGCACTCGGCCTGGGAGCTGAGCTCGAGCATGCTGAATTTTATGGCGCTCATCACCTTGGTGGCGAGTGTGCTCATCATCATCTTTGCCGATCCACTGGTCAAGTACGTTGTCGGGCCTGGACTCGACGATGCTGGTCATGCACTAGCCGTCAGCATGATGCGTATCATCGCGGTGAATCCATTTCTATTTGCGGTCGCGACTGTCATCGCGAGTATGCAGCAGGCGATTGGCCGGTTCACTTTTTATGCACTCGCGCCGACGATTTACAATATCGGGATTATTATTGGTGCACAGTTTTTCACCAGCGGCATCAATATTTTTGGCTGGCAAGTGTTTGACGGCGGTATCATGGGCGTGGCGCTCGGTGTAGTGCTCGGAAGTATCATGCAGTTGGTGGTGAGTTCGATTGGGCTGCTTGGTATCGGGTTTGATTATCAAGCAAAAATCAGCTGGAAAAACAAAGGCTTTCGCCAGGTGCTCCGTCTGTTGCCGGCGCGCTCGCTCGACCAAGGTATCGATTATTTCAATGGCCTGGTCGAAACAAATATTGCTTCACATATGGCCGACGGGACGATTCGTTCCTATCAGCAGGCGTCTTCGCTCAGCCTCATGCCAGTGAACCTCATCGGAGTGGCGATTAGTAATGCTGCATTTCCGCGCATGACCGAGCGACTGGCCGAGGGTGAAGAGACGCTCTTTCGCTCAGAGCTGCGCGCGGTGCTCAGGTGGATTATTTATCTGGCACTGCCTGTCGCGGTCATCACGTTTTTTGCGCGCGGGTATGTCGTTGCATTTATCAAAAACGGTGGCGACGGGTTAATTTCAGGACTACTCGGTGTATTGGTTGTGGCAATTCTCTTCCGGACGATTTATCATATTGCGGCGCGGAGTTTTTATGCGAGGCAGGACACGAAGACGCCGCTGTATATTTCGATTTTCTCCATTATCCTCAATATTGCTTTGGCAGTGTTTTTCACCAGTGTGCTCAAGATGGGTGCGTATGGGCTGGCGTGGGCGCAGTCGATTGTGGCAGTGGTCGAAGTGGCGATTTTGTTTTGGATACTGGCGGTGCGTATCCCCGGGTTGTTTTCGGGCGCGTTTTTGCGCTCAGTGAGTCGTATGATACTGGCGAGTGGGGGCATGAGTATCGTGACGTATTTGACGGTGTTGGCATTTCAATTCCAGACCAATGACCAGAGTTTCCTCGCGACCTTTCCGAAGTTCGGGTTTATTAGTGTGGTGAGTTTTGCGACCTATGTTGCTATCACGAATTGGCTGGATTTGCGTGAAGCCAAGCCGATTATCAACAAGGCTATGGCTCTGCTATTTGGGAGACGCCGCCCATGAACCAAGATAGCATTCGAAATTTTTGTATCATTGCGCATATCGACCATGGCAAGTCGACACTGGCTGATCGCATGATGGAGATGACGCATACGGTAGAAAAGCGTGATATGAAGTCGCAACTGCTCGATAGCATGGATTTAGAGCGCGAGAAGGGCATTACGATTAAGCTGACTCCGGTGCGCATGGAGTATCAGTACGAGAGGCAAGAGCCAAGAGACAAGAGGCAAGAAAATGACACTACTCTCGAGTCTGGTGTGTTTGACCTGAACTTGATCGATACGCCAGGACACGTGGATTTTAGTTATGAAGTGTCACGAAGTTTGCAGGCCTGTGAAGGCGCGGTGCTCGTGGTCGACGCGAGCCAAGGCATACAGGCGCAAACATTGGCCAATGTCTACCTCGCACTCGAACAAGATTTGGTAATAATTCCGGTGCTCAACAAAGTTGATTTGCCGGCAGCCGACGTGCCGCGAGTCAGCAAGGAAGTTATCAATTTGCTTGGTTGCGACGAGTCGGACATTATCAAAATCAGTGCCAAGACAGGTGAAAATGTCGATCAAGTACTCGACGCAGTTATCGAGCGAATTCCGCCTCCGGTCGGGATGGTTGATAGCCCTACGCGAGCGCTGATATTTGACTCGTATTATGATGATTACCGCGGAGTGATCTTGTACGTGCGGGTGGTCGATGGCCAGCTTAGCAGAAATGATGAGATTCGCATGATGGCCACGCGCGCCAATGGCATCGCGCTCGAAGTAGGGCAGTTAAATCCAAAGATGACGCCCAATCCGACGCTCGACACTGGTCAAATCGGCTACATCGTCACCAATCTCAAGACAACGCGCGACGCCAAGGTCGGTGATACTGTGACGGTGATGCGTGCGCAGGCCGACGCTCCCCTACCCGGCTACCGTGATGTCAAGCCGTTTGTGTATGCAGGGTTTTTCCCGGTGAGCAACGAGGACTATCAGGATCTCAAGGATGCGATTGAAAAGCTCAGTTTGAGTGACTCGGCGCTACAATTCGAGCCAGAAAATTCGCCGGTGCTGGGTTTTGGGGTGCGCATCGGCTTCCTCGGCCTCTTGCATATGGACATCGTGCGCGAGCGGCTAGAGCGCGAGTACAGTCTCGACTTGGTGGTGACAAATCCGAGTACCGACTACGAAGTGACCATGACAAAAGGTGAGGAACTGGATATCAAGTCGGCGAGTGAGCTGCCTGATCGCGCACAGGTGGCAGAGATCAAAGAGCCGTGGATCAAGGGCGAGATTATTGTGCCAAAAGATTATATCGGCGCAGTGATTCAATTGATTGTGGGCAAACGCGGTATACAAAAAAACCTGAGCTATATCGATGAACGAGCGCTGATTAGTTTTGAGGCACCACTTGCCAATCTATTGACGGATTTTTATGACCAACTCAAGAGCGTGACCAGTGGCTATGGTAGTTTCAACTACGAGCTGGCAGACTACCGCGCCGAAGACTTGGTTCGACTTGATTTTTATGTTGGTGGCGAGATGGTAGATGCATTGAGTATCATGTGTCACCGCTCAGAGAGTGATGGCTTGGGTCGTATGGTCGTGAAGAAGCTCAAAGAAGTCGTGCCGCGCCAGAGCTTCGAAGTCTCTTTGCAAGCAGCGATTGGCGGCAAATTCATCGCGCGTGAAACTATCGGTGCCTACCGCAAAGACGTCACAGGGTATCTGTATGGCGGCGATGTCTCGCGCAAGAAAAAACTCCTCGCCAAACAAGCCAAGGGCAAGAAGCGTATGAAACGATTTGGCAAAGTAGATATTCCAAGTGAGGCATTCACCGTTATGTTGAGGAGAGATTAACGTGCATCTTCAGTCCGTTTCATCATCGTGCTGTGCACGATGCTCTAGGGGGAGGAGTGCAGGTTGTGAATTGATTTCACAAACAAACGGAGGGGCGAGCCCCTCCTCTGAGCAAGCGCGATTTGGCAAGGTGGACATTCCGAGCGAAGCATTTACAGTGATGCTCAAGAGAGATTAATGAAGGACGTAGATCGTATACATGCTTTGCTGAAGCGTGCAAGTGCAACTGATTTCTCGTATGATCACGCCAACCAGGCATTTAGAGTTGGCACAAGGGAAGTCTCTATCGAACATGCAAAGGAAAATCATCGAATCTTGTTTCCTCAAGAAGGCGATTCGGCTGCTGCTGATGGGGTAAACATGGCGACAACCATCATGGGATTTGTAATGTACCCACGGATGTATGATTGGCTACACACTCACCTCGATACGGCGCTTATGGATGACACGGTCGACGTGATGAAGAGCGTCTATGTTGAGCTCAGGACAGATATTCCCCGCGCGCACCTACAGCGCGATACAGGTGTGTTTGGTTTTTCGGCGTATCGACCTAGCGAGAAGCATCCTCATATAGGACTGAGTGTGCTCGGACACTGTGCTTGTATGAATGTTTCGGCAGATGGCATGATAGGGCAGTATGAATGGGACACAAAATTCGCTTCGTTTCGGATGCACAATATTGATACGCCTGAGCAACGCGTCAGTATTTTGGCTGGGCTGGGGCATATGGCGTTTCGTGCTCACGCACGATAATAATTGAATATTTAACGAGAGCTGGAGCGGAGTGCGCACGGCGAATGGCCAAAGTGAGTCAATAGTTAGCTTGTTGCAAGCCGGTACAGTTCATCAATGATCTTCTGGCGAACTTCTGACTTGGGAGGGTTGCCATCGATATCAAGCAGCAATCCCGCTGTGCGGTAGTACTCGATGACGGGGAGGGTTTTTTCTTCAAACTCGCTAAATCTCGTGATGAGCTTTTCCTTTGTGTCGTCGGCGCGCTCACCTCGATCGTCGATAGCTTGGGAAGCGTTGAAGCGTTCGTTGGCTGCTTTGATAGAAATATGCAAGTAGATAACGGCTTTGACTGGATGGCCGCTCTCTGCGGCAGCACTGAGTACACCTGATTCTTCGCCGTGCCAGCGGCCGACAGAGCTAAGTATCATGGGGCGACCAGCGAACTCTTCACTAGAGAGATAGGGGAGGACGATGCGCACATAGTCATCGGTCGGCACCAGCTCACCATTGTCCATCGCTTCTTTGACATGAGGGGGGATGTGGCTATTGCGCAGTATCTCTCCGCCTCCGAGGAGCGAAGCGTTACATACCTCCGCCAGGTAGCTGCCATGGGTGTCTTTGCCAGAATACGGCAGCCCGAAGATATTGATCGATCCAGTACCGAGCCACTCAGAAATAGCTGCTAGTTTATCTGTTTCTTGCATATCCTCCAGTATAACATGACGCAAATCTAGCACTCGCATTGCATGAGTGCCAAACGTACGATATAATAACTGCATGACAGAACGCCAACGCGCTATCCTGGCCGCCATTATCGAACAGTATGCAGAAATTGCTGTACCTGTAGGCAGCGTGACGCTTGCCAAGCTTTTTGGTGTTTCTAGTGCCACGATTCGTAGCGAGATGTCAAAACTAGAGGAAATGGGGCTTATCGAGGCGCCGCACACCAGCGCGGGGCGTATCCCTACCGACAAAGGCTACCGCTTGTATGTCAATGGCATCACCGATGCGCAGATGACCGAGCTTCCGAGTGCGATCGATCGCAGTGCGAGAGCGATTGAAGCACATGTCAACTCTCACCTCGACAAGGCCGACCGAGCGATTCGCAGCGCGGTAGATAGTCTTGCTGAGCTGACGGGCAACCTAGGCTTTGCAACCATCGGCAGTGAGTTATATATGAACGGTATCGGTACGCTATTTAGCCAGCCAGAATTTATGGAGGGCAAACACGTGCGGTCTATCGCGCGCTTGCTCGACAACATCGAACCATGGTTACGCGAGGCAGCACCAAACCAACCGCTCAATGTCTTTATCGGTAGTGAGAACCCGATTGGAAAAAGCAGCGGTGCCACATTGATTATCAGTCGATTTCGCTCCCCGTATAGCGACACGAGCTACATTGGCGTCATTGGTCCCACTCGGCAAAACTACGCCCGCACTATGACACTGGTGCGCAGAACCGGAACCATGCTCGAAGAGGTACTGTAATGACACTGACAAACT
This sequence comes from uncultured Candidatus Saccharibacteria bacterium, assembly GCA_964581485.1. GTDB lineage: Bacteria > Patescibacteriota > Saccharimonadia > Saccharimonadales > Saccharimonadaceae > Saccharimonas. The sequence continues at coordinate 23,946 of CAZOOQ010000005.1, read as the reverse complement.
ATCAAAAATATATTGTCGCGCTCGTCATGGCTCTTGTCTCGGCGTCGATACTAGGCAAATTTGCAGGGGAAGTAGCCGGCGGTTCGGTTGCTGCGCTGGTGCCATTTTGTACTGCGTTCGTGGCATTTGGTGTGGCGGCACCTCTGGCGTATTATTTTTATGCCAAGCGCCACAATCAAGACAGCCTAGAGCAAAAAACCATAGACCAGGCACGAGCAGAGCTACTAGCAAAAGGAGGACAGAATGACGAAAAAAACTGACGCACGAGATGAACAGATAAAAGAGCTGACAGCTGATTTGCAGCGAGTGCGCGCTGACTTCGAGAACTATCGCAAGCGTGTCGAGGTAGAGAAAAAGCAAGCGAGAAGCAATGGTGAGTCAGCAACAGCGCTGAAGCTATTACCGGTAGTCGATACGATCGAGCGGGCGATACTCCACATCCCCGAAGATATTGCAGACCATCCGTGGGTGCAAGGTGTCGGTGGTCTTATCAAGCAGTTGGACAAAGCGTTAGCAGATATGAGCATGGCGCGCATTGAAGCCAGCGAGGGCACGGTGTTCAATCCCGACGTGCACCAGGCGGTGCAGTTTGACGAAGACTCTACTGGTGATACTGAAGTTATCTCCGAAGAGCTTCAGGCCGGCTACACACTGGGAGGGGTGCCGATTCGTCACGCTATGGTCAAGGTCACGCGACAATAACACTACATTTCCTATACGAAAACACATTTATACACAGCGGTGAGTCACTAGTAGACACACTAACCCTTTACATATGTTTCGTTGCTGCTTATAATCATAAGCGGAGTTAAAACTTTTAGTTTTTAATACAGACATTGTGAGAAGAGGGTTTAGGGAAATTAGGTGAAAAGTTTTCGATCAATGTATGGTCGACGGCGTCGTACATACCAACGTGCACGGGTGATCCTGGGTGCGATGGTTTTTGTGGCCTGGCCGCGGGTCTCGGGTTGCTCAGCTTGCAGCAGCCAGTCTCTCAGGCACAGTATGTGCAAAACGATAATGCGGGTCAATGGGCGCTAACGTTTAACAACAATGCCGGAATCGTTGAAAACAACAATGTGACTGTCAATGGCTCGCTGGCGACCGCTACTATCCCGGCTTCAGCAAGCGGCAATATACTCACCTCGACTATCAAACCCGCCTCATTTTCAAAATGGAACAATCTGAGTGTCGAAGGAACCTGGAGTAGTACTGCAGCCGTGAAGCTGCAGCTATATACCTGCGACAGCACGCCGACATTATTGCCAGCGAATGCGTTGAGCGTCACGGGGCAGGGCGACAATACGAGCGGATATACGCTGAGTGGCGGACTGCTCAATATCTCTAACCTGAGCACGACTACTTATCCGTGCTTGCAGGTACGCGTGTTGCTTGCGAGCGATGCGACGAGTCCTGCTCCGGTGATTCGCAAAGTCTCGGCATCTTGGTCGCCGCTCACGGTATTTCTGATGCGACTCACCTCGCCTGCTACCAAACAGGTTGGCGAAAAAGTAACCCTCACGGCAGACTACTCGGTGAGTTATGCGGACGACACCGATGTCATTGTGTGGCTGCCGGTGCCGCAGCCAAAGTCGGGCAGCTTTACTACCGTGTACAGCCAAAACCTCGCGTTGTCGTTTGCCTCTGCCACTCAGGGCGGACAATACACAAGCACTGCGCAGACGATCAATGGCATCGCGGTACCGGCAAACGCTGTCTACTGGCGATTGGGCGCACAAAAAGCTGGGAGCACCGGGTCGCTCTCGGCGTCATTTACTAGCACCAATGGCGTGCAACATGGGGTGGTGTATACTGCCCAAGCGCATATCGATTCGCCGCGCAGCGACCAAGTTACCTCGGATAGCTCGGCGACTGTCGCTGGTGCACAACCAAATGAAACCACTCTGACTAGCAAGCCATACCCAATCCTCACAAAAACAGCGAGTGGCATCATGCTGAATGGTGAGACGCACGTCTACAATGGCGCGCCGTACAACAGCAAAACTACCTATACGGTGACAGCAAAAAATGATCCTGAAGCACCGAATATTGGCGTCGAGACGATATTTCGTCCGCTTCTGGTCGACCAACTGACAGATATTTTTGCCAAACTCTCATCGAGTGCTTGTGGCAATGTCGCCAACCCAGAAAGCCGTATTTCAGCTATTAGTGATAGCGGTGTACTCGATGCCACTAACCAAACGATTACATGGTCATTTGCTGATATGGCGCCTTTTGCGACCAAGTCGATGACCTTTGTAGTCGACTATAGCGGCTGTGCCGATACAACACGCATCACCAATCAAGTGAATTTTTCGGCAGATAACGTTGCGGCTCTTTCCGCCGAGAAACTCGTTGTCATCGGCGTTGACCCGACACCAAACGGCATTTATGCAAAGGGCGACCGCACCAAAGTAGCTGGTGAGCGTCCTTGGATTAGTGCAGGCCAAGACAACAATACGCCAACGAGCGACGACCCAGCAGACCTGGCAGGCAAGACAACGTACGATGGCACCACGACCTACACACTTTTGACGCGAAATAATTCTGCAGTTCGGCTGGACAAAACGGTCATGATGGATATGATTCCCAAAGGCACAAGTTTTGTCTCGGCGACAATTCCGTCTAATCTTGGTGCGACGATATACTACTTTACGGGCACGGCCAATAACGATCCGCAAGTTGCTCCGAATTTTGATGTCAACAACCTCGCAAATCCTGGTGCTGGCTGGACACAGACTGCACCGACAAACAGCAATACGGTGACATGGGTGGCGTTTTATGTGCCTTGTGTGTCCTCGCAGTCAGTTGCGGCTGGCGGTAGTTGTGCCGACAAACCGAGTAGTGCTATCGGTGAGATTACCGTGAAGATTCAGCCACCAAGCCCAACAAACCCTGTGTCGCAAATACCTTGTAGCGCCTATACTATCGAGAATTTCGGGCACTTCAAAACGTATGCTAGCGCAGCGAGTGTCAGCGACCAGACCGATGCAGGGGTGACTGATATGGCCAGCCCGTTGACGTATATTGACGGCAAGGAATACACCCATGTGGTGCCAAAATTAGCCAGTTTCAAGACCGCTTCGAGCATGACAGGTCCAGCCAGTCTCGACCCCGGAGCGACTGGTGCGTACACGCTGCACTACCAGAATAACGGAGAAGCCACTGCAAAAAACGCCACCATCGCTATTGCGATGCCAATAGTAGATATCGCCGGTGTGGCAACACCAATGGATTTTGTCGACTTCACTGGCGCACCTTACACCAAAACACTCGATGCAAATGGCAAAGTGACGGCTATCGCTGTCCAAGCGGGTGACCTACCCTCAGGTGCGACGCGCGACTTCGTGCTCAAGCTGGCTGCACCAAAGGGTACCCAACAAAATACCGATATCACTGTAGTCGCGACTTTGAATGCGAACGATCCGAGTAATTGTGCAGCAACCAACCATTCGGTATCAGTAGACACAACACTGAGGGGTGCGCCGGTTCTCGATGTATTCAAGACTCGCGACGAGTCTCTCATCAAGAGCGCGGGCGATATTCACTACCAAATGACATTTACCAGCAGTGGTGACACACCAACTACCGACACGTTTTTGATTGACCGCGTGCCTACCAAGAGCGTGTTTAAAGAAGCCTATACCAATGGCGCCAACCTTGATAGCAATGCCAATAGCTATAGCTGTGCGGGCTGTAAGGTGTATTTCTCACGCGGTAACCCGCCGTTACCAGCCAATATTTCAGCGGTACGTCCGCTTAGCCCAGCCGAAGTGTATGCGAATTTTAGCCTCGGAGTAGAGACAAGCCCAGGCAAGTGGGCGCCACCGGCATCGATGCCAGCGAGCGACGTCGTATACGTAGCTTATCTAGTAGACAACACTGCGCTCGCGCGTCCGCAATTAGCAGCCGGCGCAAGTGGTACTGTAGGCATGGCGGTGACAAACGATGACAATGGCAGCGAGGCAGGTACGGCTGGTTCGACAGCAGGAACGGTCATCTACAACTATGCGGCGATTATCTCGAACCAAACATTGCAGGCAATCGGCAACACGGTCAACACTACCATCCTGAGTGACCCGGGACTTCTCATTCGCAAGACAACGCCGCGCACTATCGTGACCGCAGGCGAGGCATTCGACTGGTTTATCAACTACCGCAATGACTCAAATGCCAACGACACAAGTGCGATTATCACCGAGACACTGCCGTATGGAGTGAGTTTGCAGGATATTTACAATACCTGGAACGACAAGGCCGTCTCGCAGGGTATGGCCACGGGCGAGGCGAATATCACTAGCAGCCCTGCAGTAGATATGGTGACAAATGTCGATGGCACGACGACCGTCACGATTACGATTGCTGGTGCGCTTCGTAGCGGAGACTTGCGGCCGCAAGAAGGCGGCAATTTGCGCCTGCGTGTGAAGGTGGGTGACGATGTCGGTAGTGGTATCCGGCTCAATAACAAAGCACGAGCTTGTTATGCCAATGAGCTTGCCGGGCCATTTTGTAGCGATGACGAGTCGGCCGTGCTGGTGCAAAATGCCGATTTGTGGCTGCGCAAGCAAGTCAGCAACGACAAGCCAATCGCTGGCGAAACGCTCACGTATTCACTGATCATTGCCAACAAAGGCCAGCACGACGCACTTGGTACCACTATCGTCGATACACTGCCGGCTGGGATATGTTTCGACGCGGTAAATGTGGTGACACCGAGTGGCTGGTCGATCGGTGCACCGACTATCACTGGCGGCCCATGTGCCACGCAGCCGACAACATTGACATGGCGTGTGGCAAATAATAACGCCATCAAGCATATTAGCCTTGCAGCCGGAGTTATTTCTGGCAATAGCGCCGACATTACCTTGCAGTACAACGTGCATGTCGACAATGCAGTGGCCGCAGGTACAGCTATGACAAACGGCGCAACCGTCAGCACCACGACTCCAGAAGACAATGTCTATCCAAACACCGACAACAAGCAAGTAGTCACGCCACTCGCTGACCCATATGTACGCAAATCAGTTTCGTCACCAACGGTGCTTCCGGGCGAAGGCTACGACTATTTCATCGACTACGGCAACAATAGTCGCGAACCAGCCCAAGGCGTGTATGTCGTCGATGGCTTGCCTGATGTCGATGGTGATGGCAAGACCGACATTACGATCAATGCAGTAGTGCCAAGCAACGGCGAATCGGTGTATTTCTACGACGAGAACACCCAGCCAAAACTGACAACACTTGGGCTGTCGAGTGGCTACAATTTTGCTGGTGACAATCGTTTCAAAACAACTACGAGCGCCTACCCGGCAGGGCAGTACCCGACGCATATCGTCATTGTAGGTGGCGGTGCACTTGCCAGTCTAGAGGGCCCGCACCGAGTGTTGGTGCAGGCGCAGGCGACCAATCCGTATACACAGGCCAAGGTGCCGGCTGGTACGGCAATCGTCAATCATGTCGAAATTAAATCAAGCACTAGGGACGGCGACACTACCAACAACGCCGCCGATGCCACGACACGTACACCGTCTGCCGACCTAAAGATTACCAAAAAAGGCAACCCCGAAGGCAATTACCCAGGTGTCGCACCTGGTGGCGCAATTAGCTATACCATCACCTTTGCCAATAGTGGTGTCACGCCAATTTGTAGCGTCTACATCCAGGAAAACTACCCAGCCAACTTGACCAACATCAGCCAGAGCTTCACTACCCTGCAGTTGACCAACAGCGCGAGTATGCCCGTGCTTCCTGTCAATCCTTCGGGCGATCCAATTGGCCAGCCGGTCAACGTCACCTACGATGCAGCGGCCAAGCGCTGGCAGCTCGGCAGTGCCGATAGCGTGCCGTATGACCAAGTTTGTCTGCCAGCGGGCAGCCAGGGTGCATTTGCGATTCAGGCAACTGTCACAGAAGCCACGCCTGATGCTACCAAGGTGACCAACACGATTGTGATTGGCGAGGACAGCCCCGCCATAGAGGATGTGACAGAAAACAATACCGCTACCAGCACTACGACTGTCTACCGAGCAGATCTACGCTTGAAAAAAGACGGTATCAGTGCGGGTGCTGATGGCGTATTTGGCACGGCGGACGACAGTGCTTCGGTGGCAAATCCCGGCGACAAGCTGAAGTACACGCTGGGCTACAACAACGTGGGCAACACCGATGCCGCACACACCGTGCTATCGGAAATGATCCCCGCAGGCACTTGTTTTAGTACAGGCTCGCTGACAGATGTACCAGCTGGCTCGACAGTAGAATATTCAAATGACGATGGCAGTAGCTATACCTACATACCAACCAGTGGCACCGACTGCAATGTGACGCACTTCCGCGTGCAGCTCGGTAACATCCCGGCTCCTGCTAACTTGGCGGCTGGGCAACAAAGTTTACCTGGCGATACGAGGAATTATTTTGGGAATACCGCACTGGTAGTGAGTAGTGGTAATAGTACTTTTGCTACCAAGATAGATAATTCGTTGTGGGCATGGGGGATAATACCTATGGTCAGCTTGGCAACGGCACGTTTACTAGCCGCTCAACACCTATTCAGGTGATGAGTGGAGTAAAAGAAGTGTCTGCGACACACGGGGTAAATCCTTACGTAAGTACTTACGTTATAAAAAATGATAATACACTTTGGGCATGGGGTAATAATGCATCTGGGCAGCTTGGTGATGGTACAACTACGAATCGTCCAGAGCCTGCGCAGATTATGACAGGAGTTATACAAGTACACAGCAGCACAAGTAATGGTGTTAGTCCAGCATCTAGTACATATGCCATTAAGATGGACGGTACACTCTGGGCATGGGGCAATAATGCATCTGGGCAGCTTGGTGATGGTACAACTACCGATCGTCCAGCGCCGATCCAGATTATGACAGGTGTGAAATATGTGCACAGCAGTAGTTCTAGCGCGTATGCCATTAAGACGGACGGTACACTCTGGGCATGGGGACTAAATCATGTTAGTCAGCTCGGCGATGGAACGACTATAAGTCGTCCAGCCCCTGTCCAGATTATGACAGGGGTAAAAGAAGTTACAAGCGGCTATTCTATTTACTGTATATACGCGATCAAGAATGACGCCTCACTGTGGGCTTGGGGTTATAATGATGTCGGTCAAGTGGGAAATGGGACTGTTGTTCGGCAGTCGACGCCTATTCAGGTTATGAGTAATATTTCAAAGTTGGAGCTGAACAGCAGTGGGTACACCCCCTATGTTATTAAGACTGACGGCTCGCTGTGGGCCTGGGGGTCTGGTGGCTCAGGTCAAATTGGCAATGGAACTAGGAATAACGTGCTATCTCCGTTTCAGATCATCCCTGGCGGAGTCTCACAGGTTGGACCGGGCAGAAATAGTGCGTATGCTATCAAGACTGACGGCTCGCTGTGGGCCTGGGGTGATAACTGGTCTGGTCAGCTCGGTGACGGTACAGGAGTAGATTCCCTATATCCAAAGCAAGTTCAGCCTAGCGGTGTATCTCAGATAGTAGGTACTCTCCGAACTGGCTATGCTATCAAGACTGACGGCTCGCTGTGGGCCTGGGGTGATAACCCTGCCGGTCAGGTTGGCGACGGCACAACAACTAAGCAGCTATCCCCAGCTCGTGTCCAGGGAACTGGTAGCGTCGTTCATCTCAATTCTTCTGGCACGATGAATATCCCGATTACTAGCTCTTCGCAGCCTCTTGCTTGGAGAAATCTCTATCTCACTGCGGAGCAAACGATTTTACCAGCTGGACAGTCGGTCGTATATGGCCTTTATCAAGCTGACTGTACGGCGCCTGTGAGTGGTTTACAGAATCTCGATCCAACTGCTTCGCCGATTGATATATCTTCTCTGCCAGTATCTACGACGCAATTTTGCCTGAAAGTCGTGTATACGGAGACGTTCGACCTTACGATATCCGTACGGATGAGCTACCAGGGAGCCACCGACCCCTCAATCAGCTTCGAGGCAGTGGTGCAACCAGGCATCACGCAATCTCGCATCGACAACCATGCGACTATCGCCACCGATACTGCTGAGATTCGCTACGACAACAATGCCAGCGACTATAGTGTGCGCGTGCCATTTGCCGACGCGGCGCTGACCAAGAGTGTCGATGCCGCAAGTGTCAACGCAGCTGCAGCTGCTGCCAACGCCCCGCTCACGTATACGCTGACCCTGACCAACAACGGGCCAAATGATATGAACCGACCGGTCATCACCGATACATTGCCAGCTGGTCTCACCTATAGCTCGTATAGCAAAGTTTCGGGCCCAAGCGGCGTCAACTTCACCGTCAGCCAGTCCGGACAGGTGGTGACACTCAGCTCACCAGGTACGCTGGCGGTGGGCGAGACGGTCGTGCTGCACCTCGTCGTGACTCTCAATAGCGGTGCAGCAGTTGGGGATCAGTTCTACAACGATGCTTGTGTCACGAGTGGTACGGCCGACTTGTCAAGCGACAATAACTGCGATAGTGCCACCACGGTGGTAGGAGATTTGGCAAATGTCTACGTGCACAAGACAGCACCTGCAAAAGCCAATATCAACAAGACCATCACCTATACGATTCACTACGGCAACAACGGTAACGTCGCAGCGGCCAACTGGCGTATCACCGATCCGCTCGACACAAATCTCGACTTCGTCAGCGCCACACAAACTGCTGGGACACCAGCCGTGACCTGTAGCAATGCAGCGGGCACAGTGACCTGTACGCCAACCGCCGGCGCAAGCTTGCCAGTAGGCGCCACTGGCACCATAGAGATTGTAGCGCGCGTCCACAACGACCAATCCCTATCGGACAATGCGACAGTCATCACCAATATCGCACACATCACAACCGACACCCCACAGGTGACTGTCAGCGACGACGATAGCCAGGCGACAACCACTGTGTGGCCGGGTGATTTGGCAGGCTTTGGTGGCAAGGTATTTGTCGACTTCAACAGCGACGTCCTTTTGACTGCAGGCACCGACACGCCACTAAAGGATGTGACTATCTATGCTAGCGGCTTCGATACCAAAAATAGGGTGTATGGCCCAGCAGCGGACGATGCACACTACACGGCAATCATGAGTCAGCTACTGCCGACCCTCATCGCTCAGTCAGTGGTACCAGCTGGCACGACGGTCGCGCAGCTGTCGACACTGCCAAACTATGTTGTCGTGGCACCACAAAAAACCCTCGCCGACGGCACGTATAGCTTCAATGGCTTGCAGCCTGGCACCTACTATGCGACAGAGATTCAACCCGTTGCCTACGCCTCGACTGGTTCGACTGGTGGCTACTTGTCGCTCGATGCCACTGGCGCGCCGCAAGCATCACCAAAAGACGGCAAGGGGTCAGTGCAAACAGGCGACACCACACAGTTCAACCGTATCGATACGATTGTTCTCGGTGAGGGCGATTTCTCGCAGGGCAATAACTTTGGTGAGCTACCCGGTACTATCGGTGACTTCGTCTGGAAGGACACCAACGGTGACGGTGTGCACCAGGCAGGCGAAGAGGGCTTTGGTGGTGTCGAGGTGTCGCTGTATGTTGATGTCGACAAGGACGGCAAGTACACATCTGGCATCGACACGCTCATTGCGATGACAAGCACCGATGCGACCGGTCACTATAGCTTCAATGGCCTACCTATAAACGACGGCACAGGGAGCGCTCACTATGTAATAGTGGTGACAGACAAAAGCGCACTGACAGGCTACACCAACACTACTGGTGCCGCGGCGACCAACAACAACTCGCAAAAAGCGACGGGCTATCCGGTTGTGCTGAGCCCGACAGTGACGGGCAGCATCACCGCTGATTTTGGCTTCGTGAGACCAGTCAACCTCGACCTCACCAAGCAAATCGATGGCAACAATGATGGAGTGTTTGCCACCAGCGAAGCCATCCTCAAGGATCAGCCGTTTACGTACCAAATCACAGTTGGCAATAGTGCGCTCGACCAGGCAACTGGTGTCGAAGTGACTGACAAGCTACCGGCTGGTGTGACGCTCCTTTCGGTCACGACGAGTGCCGGCACAGCAACCCCAACCACTGGCCTGGCTCCAACGGTCACTTGGTCAGTCGGAACTGTCGCGCCGAATATCCGCCAGACCTTGACTCTGCGAGTAGTTGTTACCAGTGCAGATTTTGCCGCGTATCTTGCCGGCCTGACAGCAACCGGAGTGAGCCGCAACGTCGCGCAGGTGAGCAAGCAAAACGAGCCAGACGCCAACTCAACTCCTGGAAATGTCGCAACGACTTTTGACCCAACCAACCATGAAGATGACGAAGCCTACGCAGATAGCTTGCCGCCGACACCGACGTTGGGAGACTATGCGTGGATTGACCGTAATGCAAATGGCACCCAGGATGCGGATGAAAAAGGTTTGAACGGCGTGACGGTGCAACTTCTCGATGCTACCGGTGCAGTCGTCGCCACGACGGTGACTGCGGCAAATGGCACTCAGGACGGCTACTATGCCTTTGGTAACTTGACTGCAGGTGTTGACTACACTGTGCGCTTTGTCCCGCCAACTGGCTATATCTTGACGCAGACAGGGCAAGGCACGGGCACGACAGATAGCGATGCCGACAAGGCGACAGGCGAGACCGCACCGGTGAGACTAAGCGACGGTGAGCACAATATGACAATCGATGCTGGGTTTATTCCGCTGATTACACTCGGTCATACTGTCTGGAGCGACACCAATAATAACGGGATTCAGGATGCTGGCGAGCCTGGTATTGCTGGTGTGACTGTCCTGCTGTTTGAAGATTCTGATGGCGACGGTGTGCTCGATCCAAACAAAGATACGCAGATTGCCAGCACCACGACCGACGAACATGGCAAATATGTCTTCACCAACCTCTTGGCCGGTAGCTACTTCGTCGCCGTACCAGTCGATCAGTTTGGTCACGGTACATTGGCCGGCTACAGCCTGAGTCCTGGGCAGTCAGCTGACCCCAATGACAAGCAAGCGGGTATCAATGACGGTGTGCATGTCGGAGGCTTTATTACGACAGGCAAGCCAGTTAATCTGGCGTATGGCAGTGAGCCAAGTGCAGATGGCTACGCCAACTTGACGATTGATTTCGGGCTGTATCGGCCTGCCGCGGCTGAGCCTACGCCAGGCACGCCGCTCGCTAACACGGGGCAGGGTATAATGAATATAGTTCTTGCAAGTATCGGCATGATGGGAGCTGCGGCGGTTGTATCCTTCGCTGCAGCGCGACGCCGCAAGACAAGTAGTAATCAATAGGAGAGGTGTTTATTGTGAACGAAGATCGTCGAAGAAGTACGGGGTTTAAAGCGGTCAGGCGACAAATGCCGACAGGTGTACCAACTTCGCCACCACAAACCACAACGACACCTGAGCCACGACCATCAGTTCCAGTCTCTACCCCTGGTTCTGAGGCGACTCCAGCCGCTGCTGTGACTCCTGCGCAACCTCTGCCAGCTCAAGCATCGTCTACTGCACGCAAGCGACGGCTTCCTAAACTGCCGCTACCAAAGCTACGTCTCGCCGGGCAGTGGAAGCGTATCGCCATCATCCTGCTTGCTCTGGCGGTTCTCTTGGCTGCTGGAAGCTGGTTGGTGAGTTACTTCACGCTTCCTGCGCATATTACCAAGCTAGAGTTCCGACGCGCCCTCAGCTCGCGCACGACAGATGCGCCCGTCAAAGAGACATTTGCCATCGGCGAACCAGTGATGCTGGTGTTTGACTTCGATCGGGCCAAGCCAAATACCCCTGCAACGGTGACACTAAAGAAAGACAAGTCTGCCGTGCGAACTGTTGATTTGCCGTATCTCCGTGGTGGCGACAAGACTGCTGCTGACAAAGGTCAGCGTTTTGTCTCGCTTGTCAACGGCAGTGCGACCAAGCTCGAGCCCGGGACCTACACTGTCACGGTGGCAAGCGGCGCTCGTGAGCTTGTGAGCAAGAGCTTTGTGGTGAAATAGAGTTCGAATTGTTAGACAACACCTCCCACTATGTAGGTGGGTAGCCTATAGAGCAGGCAGATACTCACGCGGCGTTTCTGTAGACATACGGATTTATTGTATATAATACAACATTAGCACTCTTGCAACGAGAGTGCTAATTTCGTATGATAGATACAGAGTTGGCACTAACCTGCGAGGAGTGCCAATCCCGCACCTGAAGGTGCAGCAAAGTTAAGTAATTGGATAAGAAAGGGGAAGCCCAAAGGGAAAAGCACAGCCCGACGAACGAATTTACTTCGTTCTCGGCGCGCTAGGAAAAACCGTAGGTTTGTCCTAGAAAGTGAGCCCAGCGGGCGAACGACATATTATGGGTAAAATTATCGGAATCGACCTAGGTACAACGAACAGCGCGTTTGCGTATTTGATTGCTGGCAAGCCAGAAGTCATCGCAAATGCCGAAGGCAACCGCACGACTCCAAGTGTCGTGGCGGTCAATAAAAGTGGCGAACGCCTCGTCGGGCAAGTAGCCCAGCGTCAGCGCGTCACCAATGCAAAGAACACGATTTATGGTGTCAAGCGACTAATTGGTCGTAAGTTCCAGGACAAAGAAATCCAAAAAGACATCGATATCATGCCGTTTGAAATCGTCAAGCACGATGCTGGTGTCGCGGTAAAGATGGGCGGCAAGGACTACACGCCAGAAGAAGTCTCGGCGATGATTTTGAGTAAGATCAAAGCAGATGCCGAAGCGTTCTTGGGCGAGAAAGTCACCGAAGCAGTCATCACGGTACCAGCGTACTTTGATGATTCTCAGCGCCAAGCGACCAAAGACGCTGGCAAGATCGCCGGCCTCGAAGTCAAGCGCATCATCAACGAGCCAACCGCAGCCGCACTAGCTTATGGTCTCGACAAGGGCAAAGAAGAAAAAATCGTGGTATTTGACCTCGGTGGTGGTACGTTTGACGTCTCTATCCTCGAGCTCGGCGACGGTGTCTTCGAAGTCAAAAGCACCAACGGCGACACGCACCTCGGTGGTGAAGATTTCGACAATGCAATCGTCAACTATTTTATCGATGAGTTCAAGAAAACTGATGGTATCGACCTGCGCAAAGACAATGCTGCCATGCAGCGTCTGAAGGATGAAGCCGAAAAAGCCAAGAAAGAACTCTCGACCACAACTGAATACGAAGTCAACATTCCGTTCATCACGGCCGACGCCGATGGACCAAAGCACTTCGAGCTCAAGCTCACACGAGCGAAGCTAGAGGAGCTAGTCGGGAGTCTTCTTGATCGCCTCGATGGCCCAGTCGAGAAAGCTCTCAAAGATGCCAAGTTGAAGAAAAGCGATATCGATAACGTCGTACTCGTCGGTGGGATGACTCGTATGCCGGCTGTTGTCGAGCGCGTCAAGAAACTATTTGGCAAAGACCCGATGCAGGGCGTGAACCCAGACGAAGTCGTGGCAGTTGGCGCGGCAATTCAGGGTGGTGTACTCTCGGGGGATGTCAAGGATGTGCTGTTGCTCGATGTGACTCCGCTGAGCCTCGGTATTGAGACGATGGGTGGTGTATCGACCAAGCTGATCGAGCGCAACACGACCATCCCGACTAGCAAATCAGAGACGTTTAGTACCGCAAGCGATAACCAGCCGCAAGTTGAGATACATGTGCTGCAGGGCGAGCGTGAATTCGCTGCCGACAACAAGAGTCTCGGTAAGTTCGTTCTCGATGGTATCGCACCTGCTCCACGCGGCGTGCCGCAAATCGAAGTGACGTTCAACCTCGACGCTAACGGTCTGCTCAATGTGACTGCCAAGGATAAGGGCACGGGCAAAGAGCAATCAATTACCATCCAAGAGTCTGGCAACATGAGCAAAGAAGACATCGAAAAAGCTCAAAAAGAAGCCGAGCTCCACGCCGAAGACGACAAGAAAAAGCGTGAAGCCGTCGATGCCAAGAATACGCTCGAAAATGCCATCTACCAGGCAAAGAAGATGCCGGACGAGTACAAGGATAAGATCAGCGATGAGGACAAAAAAGCCATCGAAACTGCCGTCGAGGAAGCCGAAAAGCACAAAGATGCGTCGGACAAGGAAGAGCTAGAGGCTGCCGTCAAAGCGCTCAACGATGCAATCATGCCAATCGGTGCCAAGATGTACCAGCAGGCAAGTGAAGAAGCGAAAGCCGACGAGCCTGCAGCAGAAGGCAAGAAAAAGAAGTCAAAGAAAAAAGATGACGAAGCCGTAGAAGGCGAAGTTGTTGACGAGAAGTAGCAATGACACAAAAATACCGCGGTAACCGCGGTATTTTTGTGTCTCTCAAAGAGTGCTTCTATTTGCGAAATTCACCGAGAAGAAGTGTGCTGAATCCACCCCACCCTGTGCCAATTTTTGCGCTGACCGAAAGAGGGGCATTCGAAGACCCGACATTATAGTAGACATACAGGTCACCACTCGATGTTCTTCCTACGATGTCTGACTTGCCGTCATTGTTCATGTCTCCGGCTAGAATTGTGTCGAACGCGCTCCATCCTGAACCTATCTGGCGTGCCGTGGAGGAGCTGAATGGATAGCCGCTGCTTACAGTTTGAGTTTCAGCCGTAGGGGCACTGGAAAATATAGCCCCATCATAGGAACGATTGTTTGGGTAGAGCCACATGCTATTGTCGGATGCTTTGACCCCAATAAGATCGTCATACCCATCCCCATTAAAGTCACCAAGCGTCAATAACCTAAATGTATTCCACCCATTGCCAATCTTTGTTTGGGCGTTCACGATAGAACAGTTGGCGGCAAAGGTGCACCAGTCTACAAAACGGGTTTTTGCAGCCCACAGGTCACCATTTTTGTCTACAGTCAACAGATCTGCTCGTCTGTCACCTGTCAGGTCTCCAAAGAGCATAAACTTGTCTGTTTTGCTGCCATCCATGTCTATAGAAGATTGCAAGCCGGAAGGGCTATTCCAGAAGCTATTATAATTAAATTGTAGGGTTGGTGATGAAAATGGAGCATTACTGCCAGAGTTTGAGTACACGGACGTTTCTCTCCATGCAGATATTCCATTTAGGTCGGTCAGGCCATCTCCTAGAGCTGTATCGCCAGCAACTACACGGTCAAATGTACTCCAGCCATTCCCAACTTGAGTACTACCACTGCTGAAAGGAGATGCCGAACCAGTGTTTGTATACATGAGAAGTGTGCCATCTGGGCGCATGCCAATTATATCTGAGCGCGCCGGCAGGGCAAAGGCTGGTGTGGCGACGATACCACTCGAAATAGCTATGCCAATAGCCATGACGCTAAATTTTGACAGTTTATTCATGCGTATACTCCTCCATTAGTTTGTGTCGCTTACTATAGCACCCGCATGAGCGATTGTGTCAAAAGCGCAGGTTCATCCTGCGTTTTTAATTTTGCTGCCTGCTACAGGTCGTCGAAATACGGCAAATTCATCATCGGTTAAGAGAGGTTTTCTGTAGTAGCTCTGGCGGATTGTAGTCAAAAAATGGCGCAAATTGACCATCGGGAGTGTACGAGAGATTGTCGGGCATAGCACCGAGTGACTGAGCTAGGATAAATTCATGCACCATTTCGCGTATCTGGCTGGCAGACAGACTACTGCGTTCGTCGAAATGGTGGCTTGCATTTGCGACCGAAGCAAATTCGCTCAGCGGCTGCACTTGCTGAATAGTCTGGTAGAGCGGACTAGCTTGACGAGCAATTTTTCTCATCGGCACTGCCGAGATGGTTTTGGGTATTTGCGTTTCGGTGCGTGGTGCGATTGAGCTGATAGATTAGGTCGGTCGTGCCATAAAAAGAGACAACGCCGCGAATAGCGATGTCGGGTTCCTGCTCAGTGAGTGCGTACGTACTCGCCAGCAGTCTGCCCGCACTATCACCGAGCAGAGTGATATTTTTTGGACTTATACTCACTGCGGTGATTTGCTCGGCAATCGCTTTGATCGCACAAACGACATCTTGGTTCTGTGTCGAGTATCGAAGCTCTGGTGCCAGATGATAATTAAATGAAGCGACCGCTACATTGTGTTGCAGTAGGAAATTACCATGATAATTCACGATGTCATTTGACTAATCTCCAGTGAACCAGCCGCCACCATGTATCTGTATGAGGAGCAGTGTTGTCGACGAGAAGTAAGCGTTTATACGCAGAAAATAGGCCGCACATCGATGCGGTCTATTTTTTTGCTGCAAGGACGATATGCTCGGTATTTTTGGGCGTGGTACACTAGTGGTATATGACGCTCGATTTGCTTTTGATTATCGCACAGGTGGCGCTGCTCGTGGCGCTTTCGGGTATGTATTCTGGTCTCAATATCGCCCTCATGTCACTCTCGCGTGCCGACCTAGAGCGCAAGAAAAAACTCGGTAATCGCGATGCTGCAAAAGTCTTGCCGTTTCGGACAAATAGCCACTTGTCGCTCGCTTCGATTTTGTTTGCAAACGTGGCAGTTGTGTCGGCAAGTGCGCTGTTGCTGGAGCATCATACGGGCGGGTGGATTGCAGGAATTGTCAGTACGATTTTGATTGTGATTTTTGGCGAAGTCATCCCGCAGGCGATATTTGTCAAGCGCGCGCTAAAGTTTTGCGCAGCACTAGCGCCAGTACTCTGGCTGACACGTCTGGTGATGTATCCACTCGCAAAGCCACTGCAGGTATTGCTCGATCGACTTGTCGGTCGCGAAAGTCGAGTGTTGCACACCAGAGCTGAGCTCGGTCTGCTTATTAGCGAGCACAAGATTGGCGATGCGAGCGAACTCGATGCGGACGAAGTCGGGATCATCCAGCATGCTCTGCAGATGAGCGAAAAGTCAGTCGGCGATATTATGCGACCAATCAACCAAGTGTACTGGCTGCATGATGACACGATTTTGAACCAGCGCATCGTCGATGACATTACTTCCCGTGGGTTTAGTCGAGTACCGATATTTAGCCACGATCTCACGACCTGTCACGGAGTACTGCTGATGAAAGACATGGTTGATATTGATTTCGATACATCACCCGTACCGGTCGCAAATTTCCGACTACACCAGACGAGAGTAATCGGCAGCCGCACCGCGCTCGACACTATGCTGCGTGAATTTGGCTCACTGCAGTCTCATCTCGTGCCAATCGAACAGCACGGCAAGATCGTTGGTATTGTCACGGCCGAAGATTTGCTCGAAGAAATCATTGGCCAAGAAATCGCTGACGAAACCGATCGGGTGCAGCGCCGAGTGTAGCGCTTGTGCTTTTCGAGAGAGACAGCTACTATGAGAGTATATGGATTTACAGAGTGAACTCTCGAAAATTGTGGCGGGTGACGTCGATACGAGCGACGAATCAAGAGTGTTTTATAGCCACGATGCTAGCTTGTTTGAGCTGAAGCCACAAGCAATCGTTTTCCCAAAAGGTAGCGCTGACATACAAGCGCTGGTGGCATTTGCCAATACTCACAAAAAAGACCTACCAAACCTTAGCCTGACGGCGCGCTCGCGCGGCACCGATATGTCTGGCGGCGCAATCAATGATTCGATTATCATCGACACCAGTCGCTACATGACCGCTATCAGTGATGTCTCAGCCGAGCAGGCGACGGTCGAGCCGGGTATGATGTACAAGGATTTCGAGGCCGAAACGATGAAATTTGGCAGCATCTTGCCGAGCTACCCTGCGAGCCGCGAACTTGCTGGCATGGGCGGACTGGTAAATAACAATTCAGGCGGCGAGAAATCCCTCCAGTTTGGCAAAACCGATCGCTACGTGCGCGTCCTCAAAATGGTATTGGCTGACGGCAACGAATATACCATCAAGCCGCTAAACCGCGCTGAGTTGAACGAAAAGATGGGCCAAGATACCTTTGAAGGTCGGCTCTACCGTGACACGTTTGAGTTGCTCGACAAAAACTATGATGAAATCAAACAAGCCGCACCAAAAGTCAGCAAAGATTCGACTGGCTATCATCTCTGGGATGTCTGGGACAGGGAGACTGGTATATTCGACCTCACGAAACTCTTTGTCGGCGCACAAGGAACCTTGGGATTGATGACCGAAGCGACAATTGGCCTCGTGCCGAAGCCCGAGTTTGCCGGGACGCTCGTCTGCTACATGCCGCATATCGACAATCTCGGCGAGGTGATTCCCGCTGTGCTCCGAGAAAACCCAGCGACATTTGAATGTTTCGATGACAATACTTTGTGGCTCAGCTTTA
Organism: uncultured Candidatus Saccharibacteria bacterium; assembly: GCA_964581485.1. GTDB lineage: Bacteria > Patescibacteriota > Saccharimonadia > Saccharimonadales > Saccharimonadaceae > Saccharimonas. Next base: position 5,806 of record CAZOOQ010000005.1, on the reverse strand, counting down.
AATTTATCTTCTCGTTTATCAACCGGCTTGGCTTTATGACCTGGCTGATGATGTGCCTGCAATTGATTCCTGACGGTCTGGCGTTGGTACGTGGTGTGCCAAAGTTGATTTTGCTCATCGAATTTACCGGCAATTCAGAAGAAGAAGTTCGTCAAAAAATCCGTACCGCTCGCGAGAATCTCAAGCAATATAAATTCAGCTACATGGCCGAAAACCCAACCGAAGCTGAGGCGCGTAAATTCTGGCTGATGCGCCGCGAGAGCTTCAATCTGCTACGCAGCAAGGTCAAGGACAAGCACACCGCGCCATTTATCGACGACTTGATTGTCCCTCCGGCGCGACTGAGTGAATTTTTGCCGCAACTACGCGATATCATCAAGAAATACAAACTCATGGCGACCATCGCAGGGCACCTCGGCGACGGCAACTTCCATGTCATCCCGCTGATGGATATTTCAGACGCAAAGGAGCGTGCGAAGTTTGAGCCCGCCATGAAGGAAGTCAACAGCCTCGTCATCAAATACGGCGGCAGTGTTTCTGGTGAGCACAACGACGGCATGATTCGTGGACCGTGGCTCAAGGAAATGTATAGCCCGAGCGTGTTTGGCTACATGAAAGAAATCAAAGATCGCTACGATCCGCTCAACATCTTCAATCCGCACAAGAAAACCGATGCCACTTGGGAATACAGCTTCAAGCATATTCGCGAAAATTTCTAATAGCCCTAAAAAATCTTGGGTTGTACTGATCGAGCGGGGCGAGCCCTTGCTTGTATTACTTAGCACTCTTGCATGTCGAGTGCTAGTTCGCTATACTAGGATGAGATATGGCGAAACGTGATTATTATGAAGTACTTGGTGTTGGCAAAACTGCCAGCGATGATGAGATAAAGAAGGCCTTTCGCAAGGCTGCCGTCAAACATCACCCTGACAAAGAGGGTGGGGACGAGGAGAAGTTCAAAGAGGTAAACGAAGCCTACGAGGTGCTGAAGGACAAGCAAAAGCGCCAACGCTACGACCAGTTCGGTCATGCCGGTGTCGGTGGTGCATCAGGTGGCGGTGCTGGTGGAGGCAATCCGTTTGAAGGCTTCAACTTCAATGGGCAGGATATCCATTTTGACTTCGGCGGCGCTGGCGGTGGGTTTGGCGATATCTTCAGTCAATTCTTTGGCGGCGCGCCTGGTGGTCAGCGAGGGCCCAAGCGCGGTCGTGACATCGAGACGCAGATCACTCTGACATTTGAGGAAGCGATTTTTGGCAAAGAAGAAACCCTCCATCTCAATCTCGACGACGAATGCAGCCACTGTCACGGTACGACCGTCGAGCCAGGTCACGAACTCAAGACCTGTCCCGACTGCAAGGGTGCTGGTCAGCAAGTTCGCCTCATGAATACAATGTTTGGGCAGATTCAGCAGGCAGTGACGTGCGAAACTTGCAAAGGTCGCGGCAAAGTTCCTGACGTCGTCTGTAGTCGCTGCAAAGGCAAAGGTACCGAGCGACGCGAGCAGGCCATCAAGGTCAAAATCCCGGCAGGGATTGATGACGGTGCGACGATTCGTCTGCAAGGACATGGCGAAGCAGTTGGTGGGGGCAGCAAGGGCGACCTCTATGTGCATATTCGCGTCAAAGCCCACAAGAAATTCACCCGCGAAGGCGACCTCGTCCTCTCCGAACAGCATATTAGTATGATTGACGCAGCACTGGGGTGTGAAGTTGAAGTTGAGACTGTCGACGGCCTCGTGACTATGAAGGTCCCAGCGGGCACCCAGAGTGGCACTGATTTCAAGCTATCAGGCCACGGTGTGCCGCACCTACGCAGCGAAACACGCGGTGCGCACATCGTCGGCATCATCGTTGACACCCCGACCAAACTCAGCAAAAAACAACGCGAACTCCTCGAGCAATTTGAGGGAGCGAAGAAGCATAGTATATTTGGGTAACACTACACCCTCCCTGTAGGTAGCACTTGAATTAGCATGCTAGTATAGAAGATATGGATAGATTATCGGATACTGAGCGTAAAGCGTCGATTGTCGAACTTATTAACCCTGTAAGGCTACCGGAAGCTGCTTTTCAGTCATACGAAAAGTTGACGAATAATTCGGTTCAAGAGCGTGAGCCTTTTCTCAATGGAGCGTCGCGCAATCCCGACTTTCGCTATAATAATCTGCGTGAGCTATCTGATATGGATCAAGGTATTCTGAAGCTTGCAGAGACACTTGAAGATGTCGACCGACTAGAGCCGAATGAAAAGATCCGCGAAGTAATTAAATCTTCCCTGCGGTATCGAATTGCGGAAATGGAATATATCAAAAAGCTTGGTCAACTAGATTACGTTTTTCATGAGACGGGAGACAGGGAGTATTTGGCCGAGTTGGTATCGGAAGTAACCGAGGCGAGTGAGGCACTGTATGGAGAAGTAGACCCTACCATTCGCGACGCATCCCTCAATAGTGTTTGGCAGAAGATTAGTACTGTATCGTGGCATGGAAAGGCGAGGCAGTTGGCTGATGATTTGGAGCACGGTTTCGTTTCGGCAGAGGGCTTTGTTATTTCGCCAATGCGTCGTGCGGATGACCCGGAGGCTCGATTTCCTGAATTCGATGAGTCTACTGAATGGGCAGGAGAGCATTTTCAGGAAAAAAATGCAGACATACAAATGTTGCTGCAAGAATTTTGGGACAATAAAGTGCCTGAACACGGTGAAGACTATGCGTGCATGCCAAGCGATATAGCGGAGGCTTTTCGGTTAGCATTCCAGTACCGCGATCCAGAAAATCGTTCGGGAGTACGAGTGATTCTGGCTGAAGGTAAGACGGCACTATCATGGGAGTCACCTCAAATGGCAGTGTTAGTGGGAGGTGATCGCGCGCCCATTCCTACTCCTGAAATGCTCTTCACGCGATATACACATGAGGGCGGTCACGGTGAAAAAACGATTAATGGGCTCAAGACTGATGTCCCAGTGCTCGGGCTTGGTATGTACACGGATACGCCGAACCCGGATTATCTTACTTTTGAGGAAGGATACCTCACGGTCATAGAATCAGCGATGGATGGCTCGCAGCTACCTTGGCAAGGTGCCGCGATGAACTACACGCTAGGTATAGCATTTGCGGCAGAGGGCGACGATTTTCGAAATGTTTTTGAGAAAACATGGCGATACAATCTCTTGCAGGAAATTGATGATGATACGGATGTTACGGATGAGATGATGCAGAAAGCGCGAACCGCGGCCTATACAAGTACAGTGCGTATCTTCAGAGGCACACCGACTGCACTCGGTGAGCAATTGCAGGGTGCACCTGTACCAACTTATAACAAAGATTTGGCATACCTACGTGGAAAAGTAATCGCGATGGAGTATATCAAACAAGCATTTCAAGGCAAAGATACAGGAATGCTTGATTTTGCGATGATGGGTAAATTCGACCCCACTAATCCCTTGCAAGCAGAGATTGCTCGAGATGCATTTACACGGGCAGGGATGCTATGAAATTCGTATCCTTTACTTTTTTAGATAAAAGCGGTATAATATAGAACATATGGTTCGTCAGATCACCACTATCGGTCGCACCGCCTCAGCTGCCTTTCCTGCAGAGGGGATTCGAGATGTGCCAGTAAAGATTGATACCGGTGCAGACTCTTCATCTATCTGGGCGAGCGAGCTGCGGATGGGCGATGACGGAGTGCTACATTTTGTGCTGTTTGGACAGGGTTCGCCATTTTATTCTGGCACACTCCATAGCTCCAAGAAATATACTGTCCACCTGATTCGTAGCTCAAACGGCAGCGCGCAAGTTCGCTACAAAGTACAATTAAGCATTGTCCTCGAGGGAAGACCGATTCGCGGATCGTTCACACTGGCGGATCGATCCAAAAACAGCTACCCAGTACTCGTCGGCTGTAGTCTATTGAATAAAAAGTTTGTGGTGGATGTGTCGAAACGCTCGCGCATAAAACCGCCGATGGTGCACGAAACTCCTGTACACTTGACCAAAGAACTAAAAGCAGACCCAAGAGCATTTTTTGAAAAATATCATATTGATAACCACCGTGGAGATATAGAGTTATGAAAATCGCAATTTTGAGCAATGGAACTGGAAATTATTCGACCAAGCGACTCAAGGCAATCGCTGAGTCACGCGGGCACGAAGTCAAAGTTATTAAATACCGCGACTGCTATGCGAGTATCGAGAAGAACAATCCGACGGTGAGTTACCGCGGTGAGGATCTCAGTGGCTATGATGCAATCATCCCACGCATTGCCAGTCATATGACACGTTACGGTACGGCTATCGTGCGCCAGCTCGAGATGCAGGGTGTCTATACGATTTCTAGCTCAATCGCGATCACTCGTTCGCGTGACAAATTGCGCAGTATGCAGCTGCTTGCCAAGGCCGGCGTGGGTGTACCAAAGACGGTGTTTAGTCGCAATTCGACCGACATCGATGACCTCATCGAGAAGCTCGGCGGGACACCAGTTATCATCAAGCTCGCGCGCGGCACGCACGGCAACGGCGTGGTGCTCGCCGAGAGCAAAAAAGCCGCCAAGTCAGTACTGCAGGCGTTTTATCTCAGCAACGAAGAGGGCACAAACATCCTCGTGCAAGAGTTTATCAAAGAATCAGCCGGTACCGATATCCGCGCCTTTGTCGTAGGTGGACGAGTAGTCGCGAGCATGAAGCGTCAGAGTCTCGACGACGATTTCCGTAGCAACCTGCACAAAGGTGGCGAGGGCACGACAATCAAGCTCACCGAAGAGGAGCGCAAAATGGCTATCAAAGCCGCCAAAGCCATGGGGCTCAGCGTCGCTGGTGTCGACATGATGCGCAGTGGCCGCGGACCGCTCATCCTCGAGGTAAATGCCAGTCCAGGATTTGGCATCGAAAAAGTCACTGGTCGTGATGTCGCGACGCCAATCATCGAGTATATCGAGCGAAATTCGAAGCGTGGACACAAGAAGGACAAGGTCGGAGCGTAAGAGCAGATATGAGACACCCGCGAGCGGGTTTCTCATCGCGCCATGCGAGCGAATAAATCGCTCGAGATGGGCTGCTCTTCCCAAATCTCATTCTTCGATTTGTCAAATAGTGACCATCTACACTGTTACTGTATAATCAAACCATGACCTTTATGATTATGCTCGGGTTGTATGCGGCGATATTGTTCGTTGTGGCGTTTGTGAGTCGTCGTAGTTTGGGTGTGCCGACGCTTGCGCTAGCTGCGGGTGCGGTGCTGGCCAAGCTCTGGACAGACAGCCTGACGCCACTTGTGGCAGAGACGGGTATCATTATTATTCGCCCGCCGCTCACGAGCATCGTCGCGATTGCATTGACGCTTATCCCAGCACTCCTCGTGATGCTACGCTCGGCAAAAGTCCGCGCACACCACCACGCGATTGTGGGGAGTATTGTCTTTGCGCTCCTTGCTGTCATGCTGACGTACGGTGCATTTGCAAACGCTGTCGTGCTCGACGAAGCCAGTAAGCACTATGTCGTGCAGTTGCTCGCCTATGACAAGATAATTATTACTGCCGCTATCGTGATTGCACTTCTCGACGTGCTGTTTTACAAGAAGCCGCTCCCACGAGAGAAAAATAAGAAATAGCAATTCTACAGTTTGACAGAGGTGGCTTCTGGATGATATAGTCAATTAGTTACCAGTATTGCGGGTCCGTAGCTCAGCTGGACAGCCATGAGCGAAAAACATTTGCCTTGCTCTAATCAGCTGGGGAATGATGTCTCGGAACCTGATATGCTTTACAATATAACATATGCCCATATACGGGTCCGTAGCTCAGCTGG
>CAZOOQ010000004.1:0-46135 GCA_964581485.1 uncultured Candidatus Saccharibacteria bacterium | reverse complement strand
TATCGAGCACGAGCTTTGCTCCGCGCGCAGATAAGTCAAGTATTCTGAGCGCGAAACACATCGCGAGACGAAGCCTACCCCAAGCTTTTCGCTTCCTTTTGTGCCAAAAGGAAGGCGTCTGCTTCTCCGCAAAGAGAAGTACCAAAAAGCCGCTTGCGCGGCTTTCGCTATTTTCTAAGAACCAAGAACTATAATCTAAGAACTAACCTTACACATTCGTCCCCTGCGGGGCATTATTATTCGTCTTGGCACTGCGTGCAGCCACCACCCGTAAATCATCATGCACATCAAATTCATCCACAATCTCGCGCCCCAGCAGCGCCTCAATCACATCCTCAAGCGTCAAAATACCTGCTGTTTCACGGTAGCCATTTACCACGATAAAGAGATGGTGGCGTGTCTTGATAAACGCCGCGAGCGCCCGGTCGAGCGTTTGGTCTTGATTGATATAGAAAACACGTTTTTCCATGGATTTCTCGGCAGTTTCGGTTTCTTTCTTGCCAAGCGTCAGCAAATCTTTGATATGCAGCACACCGATGACATGATCGATATCGCCATCAATCACCGGGAAACGACTGTGTCCTGTTTTGTGCAGCTCGTCGAGAATGAGCGGGCCGATGACCTCGGACTTTTTGATCGTCTCGACGACACCACGAGGAGTCATGATTTCTTCGACTTTTTTCTTACTAAAATGCAGGCCATTGGTCAGGAATTTCTTTTCGTCCGTGGTGAGAATCGCCCCAGATTGATCAACTAGGTACTCTAACTCCTCGCGCGAACTCACCGCTGTCTGACTCGGAGCGACGCCTGCACTGCGCAACAATTTGCCAATCTGTGGTTGCTGCTCAAGAAACTTGATCACCGCGGGTTCGATATGTTCGAGTATGCGGGTCGCGATGTTGTGTACGATGTCAACACGCGCAATCCGCGCATAGCCTAGCGCCACACAGACCGACACCAGCACACCAAAGACTGACCCAAACGCTGCGACGGCAGCGATGACAGTAAATACCAAAAACAGCGCTTCGAGAACTTTTTTGACTGACAACAAATCGTCGAGTAACACTTCCCGCTTGAGTTCTTCTCGGGCTGATTCATTGCCCTCGGCACTACGCCGTTCGAGCTCAAACAATGACAGCAGACTGCGCCGTGGCAGCATACCTGCAATCGTAATTAGCGTGAGCAAAAGTACAAAAAAACCAGAAATAAACACCGTTTGCATAAGCTTATTGTAGCGCACTACCTGCTCAGTACGCTATAGTAGTAGCAGCGAGAGAAGAAAAGTGAGCTTAACTATTTTCTTCCAAGTGCGACCTAGTACACGTAGTATACTAGATAACAAAAGGAGTATATATGACAAGAAATGGTTGGATAATATTTGGCGTACTATGCGTGGCGCTACTTGGCGGGCTGATTGTGATTTCGCAACGCGACAAAATCGACGTCAGCAAACTAGATGGAACAAAGGTACAAGCTGCGGCGGCCGAAAACGGCAACATCGCTGACCACACGTATGGCAATATGCAAAGCAAAGTCATCTTGATTGAGTACGGTGACTTCCAGTGTCCAGGTTGTGCATCTGCCTACCCAATAATCAAGCAGGTAACAGAAAAATACAAAGATAAGATAGGGCTCATATTCCGCAACTTCCCACTGACATCAATCCACCCGAACGCACTGGCAGCGGCAGCGGCAGCTGAATCAGCCAGCCTGCAGGGCAAATACTGGGAAATGCACGACAAGCTTTACGAAAATCAAGACACCTGGAAAAACCTCACTGGCCAGGAGCGAACTGACTACTTCAAAAAGCTCGCAACCGATATCGGACTCGACACCAGCAAGTGGACAGCCGACCTCGATAGCGAAGGCGTGCAAAAGAAAATTGCTTTCAACCAAGCGCTAGGCAAGAAAGCTGGCGTCACAGGGACACCTGCATTTTATATCAACGGCGAAAGTGTCGGCGATAAATATTTTGAAGGCAACAAGCTCGTCGACAACAAAACCGATGCATCACGACTCGTCTGGAGCGATGCCACAGCATTTGAGAATCTCGTGATCAAGCCTGCCCTCGAAGCACACGGCATTAAGTAGCTCGAGATTTGGAAAGAGCAGCCCGACAAATTTTCACACAAATTTGCCGGCGCGATGAGAAAATCATTCATGGTTGTCACATGTCAACTTAAAACACCCCGGTGCCTTGGGGTGTTTTTGATAGATAGCGCTCGATGTCGAGCAGCTACTTAGCTTGCAATATACAGCTGCCAGTTGGCAGGCACCACATCCACCGCGATCTTTTTGCTCCGACTTGGCGCAAATGTGATTGCTATAGGCATGTGTTTTTTCTCCTTGTACGTCTACCCGTACAACTCTCGTCCCGTTTAGCGCATGTGCGGCTCGACCTTTAGTTTCCTATTTGTTTCGTAGCACATGTTTGGAACAATTCGCATGGTAACAAGTCGAAGCTTTTTGGAGCAAGCACGGGCGTTTTGGGTTTTCGTAGCCGCCTCTGTTATTCGCTTGGTGTAGCTTTTACACCACTTCGAAGCGGTCGCTCCTTCAGAAAGAGCACAAAGACAAGTGACAATGCCATGAGTGCAGAGCTGGTCATAAAGATATGATGCAACGAATCAGTGAATGCCCGTACAACCTCATCACTATAGTTTTGCTGCTCGGCCGCAAACTTCTGCTGCGCCGCCGTGCGGAGTGCGGGTGCGGGAATCTTGGCGAATGCTTGGTTGGCACCAGTCGTAATCGCATCCTTCTGAGCGTTAATTTGCAGTAGTGTATCTGCGTCGATATCACCATCAATCAGCCTGGCCGATGCTGGCGAATCTTTGAGTGTCTGAATATAGGGAATTGAGTTTGGGTTGCCCATGGCCGAGAGTACACCGGCGGTCAACATGCCGCTCAACACAGCTGTACCGACCGTCGAGCCCAGACCACGGAAGAGCTGCACGCTCGACGTAGCGGCTCCCAAATCTTTTTGCTCGAATTCATTCTGAACCGCGAGGGTGAGAATCGGCATCGCCATACCCAGACCAAATCCGGCAAAAGCCATGATGACGGCTTCGTGCCAGTACGGCGTACTCGGCTCAAGCGTCACCAATGCTAGAATACTGAGTGTCGCAATCGCAAAGCCGGTGACAATAAAGCGTTTGTACTTGCCGGTTCGTGACACAAACTGACCCGTACCAATCGATGAAACCATCATACCGCCAACCATCGGCAACAGCATGAACCCAGCCTGAGATGCGCTCGCACCATAGACCTGCTGGTTGAACTGCGTCAGGTACAGAATCGCACCAAGGAAAGCAGCCCCAAAGAGTAGAGTCACCACGCTGAGGAGTGCGTACGTTTGGTTCCGAAAGAAACTCAGCGGCAGAATCGGCTGTTTGGCACGGCGCTCGACCATGATAAATAGTGCGGCGGCGAGAATTGCCGTTACCCAGAGCGAGCCCTGAATCAACGACAGATTGACGCCCTGATCGATAAGGAATGTGAAAATTACCTTGGTGTTATCTACCGCCAGCACCACTGAAGATAGCGCAAGAGTCAGGAGCGCGGCGCCTAGATAATCCGGGCGCTGTGTCTTGGCGTGCTTGATGCTCGGCAAGTTCATAAAGATAATCGTCGCAGCAACAATGCCAATCGGCACATTGATGAAAAACGTCCAGCGCCAGTCGGTGGTGATACCAAAGATATGTTGGCCATCTGTCAACCAGCCACCAAGCAGAGGTCCAATCACCGAACTCATGCCAAACACAGCGCCAATAAAGCCCTGCCATTTGCCGCGTTCGCGCGGACTAAATAAATCTCCGACAATCGTAAAGGCTTGAGAAGTGATAATACCGCCACCAATACCCTGCAGCGCTCGCCACGCAATCAGCCACTCAATAGAAGGTGACAGTCCAGACAGGAGCGATCCAATCGTAAAAATCGAAACACCCGCAATCAACATCGGTCGACGACCATACATGTCGGACAACTTACCTGCCAGCGGCACCGTGATAGTGGTCGTGAGCATATAGGCCGTCACGACGAAACCGAGACTACTGAAACTATCGAACTCTTTGACAATGGCGCCGAGTGCAGTGGCGATGATGGTTTGATCGAGTGCAACCAGGAACAACCCGCTCATCACCGCAATCATAACAATTATTTTTTGGCGTGTTGAAAAATGATGCAGCACCTAGATCTCTCCTGTTTGTTTATTGAGCGTGTCTTTAAATTCGGTGAACTGCTCGCCCATTTTGATGACGTACTCTTGTGCCTGGCGCTCGGTAATAAACGCGACTGATTTTTTCTCGCTGAGATAGAGTGCAACGAGCTTGTCGCCTGGCTGAATCCCCATCTGATCTCGCACGTCAGATGGAATCACCACCTGGCCTTTTGGGCCAACCGTGACCGTTCCCACTAAGTGAATGTTTTTGTGAATTGACATAGTATTACATGTTATACTTGTATAACTTTGGTGTCAATAGTTTTTTTGCAAAAAAACACACAGGACTTTGGTGGCGATATTTCATCGAGAACCACTAACGGTTCTACTTCAGACCGCGCAGCGCTTGGTGTCCAAACTTCGAGCGCATGAGCAATGCCACTGCGAGCACCCAGGCCCCGCTCACAAGCCACCCTGCCACAATATCTGTCGGATAATGCACCCCGAGATACAGCCGTGAATAGCCCACAAATACCATGTAGATGACCGCGAACCAAAATCCGTACCAGCGCCACCGCGAATGCCACAATGCAACCGCCACCGCAATCGCTAGCGCCGCGCTCGCCATGGCATGACCAGATGGAAATGAATAGCCCGTCTCTTGGATGAGTCGTGTCCATAGCTCAGGTCGGTCGCGCGTAAAGATCGATTTGAGAATGATATTGAGGAGTGCCGCTCCAGCAACACTTGTCACCACCAATAGTGCGCGTCGGGATTCATTTTTGTAGACAAAGAGCGCGACGATGATTAGCGTCAATGCCACGACGCCAACCAAGCCGCCAATATCTGTTGCAACTGGCATAAATTTGTCGAGAAAGTGTGTCGAGCCTTTGTTGATCCATGTCAAAACCGACTCATCGAAGCCAGTTGTCTCACGTTCACGGACTTCCCAGGCGAGCTTCACAAATCCGACCGCAATCACACAAAATAACACGTAGGCGGCGAGTAAGCCCAGTGAAAAATGTACTTGCTTTTTCTCTGACGCATAGCGGAGTAATTTTTTCTTCATGCTACCTCTTTCGTATAAAATATATGCTGATTGCAGCTGCGACGGCAATGCTTGTGCCTATTATAATCCAAAATGCTGCTACACCGCTGGTTTGAAATGGAAAATCAACATTCATGCCAAATACACCCGCCATCATCGTCGGCACGGTCAGTGACAGTGTCGCTACTGTCAAGATACGCATCGTTTCGTTGAGTCGAGTATCCATGACCGCACGATAACTATCTCGCACATTGGTGATGGTTCGCAGCAATGATTTGCAACGTGCAATCACCTGCTCGATATCAACCGACAAGTCCTCGACGCTTTCCAAATCGTCCTCTTCCAGAGTGATGAGCCGCGACTTTTTGTTGAGGGTTTTCTCGAGCGCAGTATTGGTGGGCATCAGGGCATCAAGGTAATCATTGAGCTTGCGTTCATGCTCGACAAGCGTCGCGATATCGTTCGGATTCAGTCTGGTGACATTTGTGGTGGCAGCACGCATTTGTCGATTGATTGCAGCCACTCGCGTCTGATACGACGATAGGATTCGCTCGACCATTGCCAGAAACAACTGCGCCTGGTGCGTTGTACTCGCTGCCTCACCGTCAATAAAAGGCTGCCACAAACGACCGAGAGGGTCGCGGCTAATCGTCGCAGTGCGACCTTTGCCCATTGCAAACATAATCGGCGTCGTATAGTCATTGAAATCATCGCCAATATCTGGCACACGCGTGATGAAATAGGTCCAGCCATCGTCGTGTTCGATACGCGGCACCTCGTGCGGGTCGAGTGCGTCAGTCAGCAAATCCGCATCGATACCAAGCGCAGTCAACACACCCAGCTCGTCTTCATTTGGACGCTCAGCACGAATCCACACACCGGTTTGGTGCTCGTGCGATTCGATGCTATTGATGCCGTCTTCGGACGTCTGATAGTAGGTAATCATATCCTTATAGTATGTCATGCGCTCGGTAGGCGCTAGTTTTTGCTATAGTAGACACTATGACAGCAACACAACCTCCTCATCCATTTCGTATATTTTGGATATCAGCACTCCTCAGCATCATCGTAGCAGTCGGGGTGGGCTGGCACACAGGATTAGCCTCACTGTGGCTGTTCCTCATCCTGGTGATTCTAGAAATCACGTTTAGCTTCGACAATGCGGTCATCAACAGCAAAGTCCTCATCAAGCTATCGCCACTCTGGCAAAAGCTGTTCTTGACGGTCGGGATATTAATCGCGGTATTTATGGTGCGGTTCGTATTGCCGATTTTTATTGTGATGATTTCTTCGGGCAAAGGGTTTGGTCAAGTGGTACATATGGCACTCTATGATGCGGCTGCATATGGAGAGACACTGCACGTAGCAGCGCCGATGATCAATGCATTTGGCGGAACGTTCTTGCTGATGATTGGCGTGCATTACTTCCTCGACCGCAAAAAAGACGTCCACTGGTTGGGGCGGATAGAGGCGTGGCTCAGTAAATTTGGCCAATATGAGAGTTTCAAGGTGCTGGTGATGTTGGGGATTGCGATGGCGATGTATGCAACGGTCGAGCAGAAGTTCGAAGTCATCGTACTGGTCGCATCAATTAGCGGTATCATGCTGCATATTGCGCTCGATCTTGCTAGCCGCTACTTTGCGAGCAAACAGGTGACGACAACCAAGCATCTTGTTGGCATGGCGGCATTTGCATCATTTCTCTACCTCAATGTACTCGATGCGTCATTTTCGCTCGATGGTGTCATCGGCGCGTTTGCTATCACCAATGACGTCATTCTGATCATGGCTGGTCTCGGCGTCGGTGCACTCTGGGTGCGGTCGCTCACTATCTACCTCGTCGAGCACAAGACTCTCGGCAAATATCTTTACCTGGAACACGGTGCTCACTGGGCCATTCTCGCACTTGGCCTAGTGATGCTGGTCAAACTCTACCATGTTGAGCCGCCAGAGTGGTTTACTGGGTCAATCGGTCTGGTGTTTATCGCGACCGCCACGCTCACCAGTATCTTGGAGCGGCGCCGCGCTAGACTTAAGGACGAGCGGTACCAAGGCTGGTAGTCATCGACTGCCTGTGCTGAGCTGTAGACTCAAGCGCCTCGACAATCAATACGATTACCATGGTCATGCCTACCAGTGCGTCAATCATACCGAGATGATAGGCAAGGGTTTGCTGCACCATCACTACCGCACCGACAATACCGAGCGTGCCAAGTGCAACGCGAACCGCCATTGGTCGTGGCGGCTTCACTAGCCACAACATGCCTGTCACCACCAGCATCACAACCATAGCTGCAATATGTACTGGACCACTGCCCATCAATACCCAAAAACCTGAAAACATTCCATTGATGTCGACAGCTATCATCCCGATTAAGAGAGCTGTTAGACTACTGTATACAACGTTTCTCATTGCTGTTCCCCGCTCCTTATTTACGTTCTGATAGTATAGTACTGCGCAGGAGCAGGAGGGGCTGTAATAAAAATCACCGCTACAAAAAGTTATTGCGATACATACCATAACAGAGGCGAGGAGAAAAAATCACCATGATATTGGTCATTTCATGTGATGTTTTTCACATGGAGGGCGTATACTAAAGGAATGAAGCAACTGCTCACGTATTTGCGTACAGTTGGCACGCCAACCGTATACCGGCGCGACTCAAGTCTCTATTTTCAAGGCGAGGTGCCTCGCTACGTCATCTTCATCCTCGATGGTGTTGTCAAAGGCTATACGATTAGTCCCGAAGGTACTGAGACTATCGTGAATTTATTTGGCAAAGGCGCAGTCTTGCCGCCAGCGTGGGCAAACAACCAGTCGCCGACATCGCTGTTTAATTATCAGGCCGTCAATGACGTCCGGGTGCTGCGCGTCAAGAAAGAAGATCTGTGGGAGGCGATTCGCTCGAACCCTACCTACATGGAAGAGTACGTTGGATATCTCAGTCAGAGCCAAGCCGGGCTATTGCTGCGCATCACCGGACTGTGTCAATCGCGCGCTACCGAAAAAATCTGCTATACCCTCTACTACCTGGCGTTTCGCTATGGACTCGAGCGACCTGGTGGCAACTATGAAATTGATCTCAAGATCACCCAAGGCATGCTGGCAAACCTCATCGGCCAAACTCGTGAATCGACCGCAAAAAACCTCCGCGTCCTCAAAGACAAAGGCGTCGTCGACTATACATCATCGACCTATATCGTGAATATGCGACAGCTCGAAGCGTACCTTGGTGAAGATAGCTTCCGCGATCTACGCCTCAACAGCTAAACTGTCTGCGAGTACACCATCTACCAAATGCAAGAGGTCTTTTGGTGCAGCACGAGCTTTGAGCACATAGCGATCGACGCCGAGTGCGTAGGCCTCGTCAATGTCTTTGTGGGCGTCGTAGTTACTGAATACAACGACGGTACAATTTGGATGCTCAGTTGGTTTGAATTCTCGCAGAAACCCAATCCCATCCATGACTGGCATGCGAAGGTCAAGCAAAATAACGTCTGGTGTAGCGCTCATGTCCGCAAGTTTGTCGAGTGCTTCTTGGCCATTGAAGGCTGTTTCGACGTGGTGTCCTGCTGAAGAAAGAATGACGGAGTAGGCGTCGTTCAGCGCGGTATCATCTTCAACAACCAGTATCAATGCAGTCTTGCTCATATGTCTATGATAGCACTCCTAGGCGCACGCATTGTGACTATTTTCACTATTTATAAAAGGGAGAGCCCGCTCTCCCTGTGCAAGTGCCGGAATACATCCGGGCACTGCACTTCCCACACCTGAAGGCTGCGCTGACGCTTGCTTTAGTACGGTGCATGCACACATCACAACGTATATAAAACACATAACCTCCCAATCATGGGAGGTTATGTGAGAGGTAGGATATCGTCTTGATTAGCCGCGTCGTACGAGCTTGACGATGAAGAGCAGGATGACTGCACCCAGAATAGCGGTCAAGATGCTCGGGATGTTGAGCTGACCAGGTGTTGGAGGCGTACCAACCAAGCTAAGCACCCATCCACCGATGAAGGCACCAAGGATACCGACAACGATGTTTGCGACTGCGCCCATTTGTGCATCTGTCTTCATAATCATTGATGCAATCCAGCCAGCTAGCGCACCAACGATGATCCAGATAATAATACTCATTAGGTCCATATTGTTCTCCTTTACTTTATTAGGGACTTGTAGGTATGATACTGCCCGATTAAGGATTCGGATGTAACTATTTTCACTAATATTTATTAAAGGGGAGAGCCCGCTCTCCCCGTGTAGGTGCCGGTATGAATCTGGACACCGACACTCCCCTCACCTAAAGGCTGCGCTGTCGCTTGCTGCACCTTTGGCGCATGCACCTAGGGCAGAAAGGGGAGAGCCCGCTCTCCCCGTGTAGGTGCCGGAATAAATCCGGTATATAAGCACCCCTCACCTAAAGGCTGCGCTGTCGCTTGCTTGGGATATAGAACTCTACCATATCCGATACACGCATGACGCAGGACGAATTACTGCGAACTATCTACTTGCATCGTCATGCATGGATAATCTTTTTCTGGGTCGAAGGTAGCGCCGTTGACAGTGACCGTCTGTGCTCGGCGCACACTGATAGTGCCGCCGCCATGACTATCTGCGCAGGCTTTTGGTGCTGTGACGGTCAATGTGCTCACTGTTGCGATGTCGGCATTGCTGAGTGCGTCTTCAATTACTAGATTGATAGTAGTAATTCCCGCTTGCTTTGTATCGAGATGGCTCTCATTGCTGAGCGTCGCATCTAGGTGATTGATCGTACCAACTGACTGCAGTTCGACTCGCCCATCTGCTCGGGTATATACCTTGAGTGTATCCTGAGTGTCGACGATATAGCGCACGAGATTGCTTCCCTGTGCCTCAATCGATTCGAGCGCTGGCCCAACAATTGTCACCGTGGTTTGCGTGCGGCATTTTGTCACATCGGGCAAGCATTGACTCCCCTCGATTGGCAAGTTTACCGTAAGCACTCCTTCTGGGCTGGTCACGAGCTGCACAGCTGGGTCGTATTTCGTGCGTGCAGTGTTGTACCACAGGGTAGCTTCGGTGCGGGTAGGGTCGACGTTATAATTAACAGTTATCGGGAGTGCAGATTTCAACTCAAGTCGCTTTGCGGGCTTGATCGGTGCTGCATCGATCGACTTATGGACGATACTTTTGCTCATTTCTGCCCTAAATTTCGACTCCTCTGCACGGATACCCAGCACGAATGGCACAACCCCAGTCCCAAAGCTTAGCAGTCCTGCCGCGATGATGATGGCTGCAGCAACAAATAATCGTTTGGTCGCCTTGCCAGCAAACAACATATACGCCGCGAGCCAGAAGAGCAGCGCAAGCAGTACTCCCGCCAGCACCATCAGTCCCGCATATAGCCAGGCTTGTCCTTCAATTTTGTAGGCATCTTGCACGAGATATGCTTGCGCGACCGCAGCAATCGTACCGAGTGCACCAAACCCTGCGCATACCGCTAGAACTCCACCGATGATACGCATGGCCATCAAGGCAACCTGGTCATTGCGACGCTTGTTGACGAGCACGTCGCTCTCAGCCTGCAGGGCACTGAGTGTCACTGCTTCGCCTTTCATCTGCAGGCGATCTGCTGCCGTCTTGGCAGGTGGTGTCACTATCCAAAGGATAATATACACCAATATCATAAATCCACTGGTGACAAATGTCAGCAGTACGAATGCCAAGCGCACCCACACCACATCGATGCCAAAATATGCCGCCATACCGCCACAGACACCGCCCAGCACTTCGTCACCCTCGCTGCGCATCAGGCGTTTTCGCTGAGCTGCCGGCACCTCGTCACTTGGCTCGCTGACAAATTCCTTGGGCTCACCCATTTGCTGCTTGATATGCGAGATGTCTGCAAGGCTAATGACTTTTTCACCGACAACGCCGCGATCAGCCAGTAGCTCGACGATTCGCGCTTCGACTTCACGCGTCATGTCACTGTCGGCATCGAGTGATGTTTCGATGGCAGTTAGATATTTTTCGAGTGATTTTTTGGCTGCAACTTCGATATTGAAGGGAAGTTGCGCGAGTGAGATCCGGGTAATTTCTTTCATTATATTTTTTGCTCCTTATAGTTTCTTTAGTGTGGCGTTGAGGGCGGCGATGTCGTGTGCCATATAGTCCACAACCTCCTGCCCATAGCTGGTAGTCCGATAATATTTGCGCGGCGGTCCCTGCTCACTCTCCTGCCATTCGTGACTGAGTAGGCCGTCTTTTTGCAAGCGACTGAGCAATGGATAAATTGTTCCCTCGACCACGACAAGTTCGGCGGCATGTAAATGCTTGATAATATCGCTGGTATATTTTGGCTGCTCAGCACAGACGCGTAGCACGCAGTAGGCAAGGAAGCCTTTGCGCAGCTGGGTAGCGAGCGACTCGGCGTAGATATCGGCTGATCTCATAGGCAGGGAAATCCTTTGGTTATATGCTTAGTATAGTTCTATGCTATACATAGTAGCTACGATTGTCAATGGTTATTGTGCACTCATTTATTTCCTTATGCGTCTGACTGGTATCTTTTGTACTACACTAAGAGTATGAACTTCCTGCTCAAGGTATATTATGCCCTTTCGGATGTTGCTACTCCTATGGAGCGGCGTGTGGCACAATTCTACAAGAGGCTTTCTGAGCATTCGACAGCCACTACTGGCACTGAGCTGACCGCTCTGCTTCAGGCGGATGCGGCAACGGTCAACCTATGGAGCGAATACAAATATAAAGGCTACGCCTATCTGACCAAAAAAACGCGCAAGCAGCTGTATGTAAATTTACAACGAATTGCTGATGACTTTGCCGCCTTTCATGCGGCAGCAGGGGACGACGATAGGGGACTGGAGGAGATTTTTTCACAACATACTTCCCAACTTCCCGCTCCGCATACGAGAGAGTCATGGCGAGTGATGACGTCGATTCTGCGCTACCTGTCGCCTTCATCTGGTAGGTTTCGTTATCAAGAATCCAGTTCATTTGGAAGGCTCCTCAAAGACCCGACCCAAGAACCACTTGTCGGTGACTGCAACCAAATCGTCACGCTCTACATCTATCTCTATAGCCGCTATCTCCCCATCACTGACCTGAAACTCCGAGTACTTCCTGGACACGTGGCACTACACCTACACGGCGTCGACATCGAAGCGACCAATGCTTCCCTAGCCAACTATGCAGACACAAAAGACGCCAGCCTGGCGCCTATATACGAAATTGCCAGCATCAATCTGCTCGATACCAGTGATATTCATTTCAAACAACACACTGTGGCCAGTGGTGATTTCCTCCAGTGTGCGCGTCTAGCTGCAATGATTAGCAGCAACAGAGAGTTAACACTGCACAATCTCGATGTCGCTTATAGCCGGATTGTGCGCGATCTCATGCAAACCAACAACTTCCCTCGCGCGCTCACCTACGCCAAAGCCTCTCGTGATATGACACTGCGCGCAACCGTTGGCCACAATGGCGCACTCTACTACATCTCAAAACAGCAGTTCAAAAAAGCGCGTACCTATGCCAGCTACGCACTCAAAAAATCCGAATTGACGCGCTCGATTGATGATGCCGAGGGTCGCTATTACTACCAGAAGCAGCGCTACCATGAGGCTATCAAATCATTTGAAAAAACTGCTAACACGCGGGCAATTACTAGCTGCTATGAGGCGCTGTTTTTTCTGGAACAAAAAAAGCTGGGCTCAAACCTTACGAGCAGTACTATCAAACAACATCGCTCAACTATTCAAGCAATGTCCAACTATGCCAAACGTTCCGGCAACAAAAAACTTATCTCTCACGCTGATTCACTCAAAAAACACCTCTAACTGCTTGCCTCACGGCTCGCACTGACTCATACTATTTGGTATGGCAACTAGCCCTGCTCAATCCAATCAGCCCTCACCGCTCGATATCATCGATGCATTTGTGATTGCCTGTGTTGCAACAATCATTGTTATTCGCACAACACTTTCACTGCTTGGTTATCCACGTCTTGGCGGCGAACATTTTCATATTGCTCACATGCTGTGGGGTGGATTTGCCCTCACGGCCGCGCTCCTCATAAGCCTCCTGCAGCGACAAGCCAATCGAGAAATATTAGCGCTTCTCGGTGGCGTGGGCTTTGGATTCTTTATCGATGAGATCGGCAAGTTTGTCACCAAAGATAACAATTATTTCTATCATGGCAGTTTTTTACTCATGTACCTGAGCCTGCTCGTTATCTGGCTGTTGTCACGTATTCTTGTGGCGCGCAGTCAGCAGCAGCTGCTCTACCTGCCAGCTACTTGGCCGTCGCGACGTATCGAGCAATTCTTTGTCGTGCTGTGGGCGGTTATTCAGCTCGTAGCGATGCCGCT
Organism: uncultured Candidatus Saccharibacteria bacterium; assembly: GCA_964581485.1. Lineage (GTDB taxonomy): Bacteria > Patescibacteriota > Saccharimonadia > Saccharimonadales > Saccharimonadaceae > Saccharimonas. The sequence continues at coordinate 32,555 of CAZOOQ010000004.1, read as the reverse complement.
CTTTGTATTCGATGACGTGCAGACACTAAACGCCTGGGCAGTATTGCAGCTTGCGTGCACGCTTGTCTTTGTCGTCGTGCTAGCGCGCGGGCTCTGGCATTTGACGCAACGACGCCCCGATGCTGCAGCAAGTGCTCTACGTGTCGCAACATTTGTCGCGATTGTCGCTGTGCTGCCATTCCTCTACTATCTCAATCCTGAATTTGCACTCCTCAACACCCTGCTTTCAGTCATGATTATGGTTGGGCTTTCTGAGGTGTCATTTAAACAAATCGTGCAACGGATTTTGCGGAAATCACCGGCGTCGCAAGATACGAGATGAGGCTGACTCTTCGAATAGTTTCGTGTTGCGCTCGTAGCGCATGTTGGCAAATATCTTGAGGAGCTTGAGGAGTCGCAGCGCGCGGATACCGCGCAGTAACTCAAACGAAGCCGTCGGAATTGGCACCGCTGCGAGCAGATAAAACCAATGGTGTTTGACATAAAGCCGGCGGTCACGCGCCCAGTACCACTCAAAGATAAACTCAGCCAGAAAAATCAAAGCTGAGATGACATCAAAGAGCTCAATCAGGCGTAGCTCTTCGAGCGGCGGCTCGACAACATGCTCATATACCAAAAACCCGAGGTTCATGACGACCAGCAGCATCATGAAGAGTTCTTTTAGGTTGAGAAAACGGCGAAGTTTCTGCTTGCCAGTACTGGTGCGCACGCGCCTACTGCCCATTCACTCGCATCAAAAACACAATTGCCAGCAAAATAATAATCGCGACCACTACGACAATCAGCTCTAAAATCGTAAACCCCTTGTGTCTGTTCATATTTCAAGTATACACCGCTCGCTCATGAGTGCTATAGCCACCACGGGGTCAGACCCAGTGAAATTACAACAGTTTGTGGAGAAGTACTGAAGATGAAAACAGTGGTAAAGCTCACGCTTTTTCGCTATACTGATACTACAGATAAGCATTAGGGGAGATTTGTGACTACCAGACGCGCCATATATCGGCCGATCGCTGCCCTTGCCGTCCTATTGTTCGGTGTTGTTTTGATTGCACCAGCAGTACGAGCTGTCACCTCTATTTCACAAGGGTACTCAGCCAGCGAAACCATCTCGATTGGCTCAGTTGTCAGTCTACAAAAAAACTCCAGCGATACCGTCGTACCTGCAACTACTGACAGCAACGACAGCCTCATCGGTGTAGTCATCAATGACGGCAGTTCCCTGCTCAGCCTCAACAACGGTAATACTACCCAAGTCCAAGTCGCGACAACTGGTGTCACGCCGGCGCTTGTTAGCGACTGCAACGGACCTATCCAGCAAGGAGACCAGATTACCGCCTCCCCTTTGCGGGGTGTCGGCATGAAAGCCACCACCAATACCAAAGTCGTTGGTGCTGCCCAAGGCGCCATGACCAACACCACCAAACAAAAGATTGAGGGTGCAATCTGCGCAAATGACGAGGTCACGCTCGGACAAGTCCCCGTGCTCGTCAGTATCTCCTACCACTACAGTCAGCCCGAAAAAACCATCATCCCCGCCAGCCTGCAAAACCTCGCCAATACCGTGGCAGGTAAGCGCGTCAGTACCTTGCCGATCATCATCAGTGCAGGGATTTTCATCATCGCGATTGTCGTCGTAGCTGTCATCATCTACTCATTGATCCGCAGCAGTATCATCAGCGTCGGGCGCAACCCGCTTGCCCAAGCAGCTGTCTACCGCGATGTGATTCAGCTTTCTACCCTCGTGCTCGCCATACTCGGTGTAGCCGTGATTGCAATCTATCTAATCTTGACGAGGCTCTAGCGTGATATTTGGTGGGGATACACTCATGAGCATCTTCCTTCTCGTCAATGTTTTTGTACTGGGGCTGGTCATCGCCTTGGCGTATTCACACTGGCGAGCGCACCGCAGCCCTGCCGACACAGCAGCAACTGCAAAAAAATACGGCGAAATGCCTGTACTCCCCCACGATGTTAGGCAGCGCATTATCGAGGAGGCTGAGGGAGACTACGAAAAAGTCATCAGGAAATCCGCCGTGGCTTTCGAGAAAGATCTCGAATCGACCACCAGTGGCCTATCCGACCATCTCAGCAAACTCAGCAATGACATCATGGCGACTGAGCTTGAACGCTACCGCAAGAGTCTGGCAAGTCTGAGCGACGAGACCGGCAAACAGTTGGGTGCTGCCAATAGTGAAATCGAAGCCCATCAACAAGCTATCAGATCTGCTCTCGCTCGGCGCCAATCCGAGCTTGATCAGCGCATCGCTGCTATCCAGACGGAGCTGGAGCAACAGCTCGTCAGCCACAAAGAATTAGCCGTCGCACGCCAGGCTGAGCTCGAGACCAAGCTTGAAGAAGACATGGCCGCTCGGCGCGCGCTGTACGTCAAACAGCTCGACACCAAGCTGGGCGAGAGTGTGGTAGCATTTCTCCAAGAAAGCCTCGGCCAGCAAGTTGACCTGGGCGCGCAAACCACCTACCTGACTACCCTCCTCGAGCAGCACAAAGCTGAGTTGATACAAGGGGTGCAACAAGATGTATAATCTCCCACCAAACATCAGCAGTCGTAGCGATCTGAGCGCACTCATCCTCGAAATTCGCACCTACACCAAATGGTATGGCCAATATGTCAATGCCGCAAAGGTCGGCGTCCAGTTCACCGCTGCCCAGCCCGAACTCAGCCAGACTGCGAGCACGCTGCTGCGCGAACATGCTGCCCACACCCCACTCTCGCCCGAGACGCTCGACCAACTCATCACGGCATTGCTCGATGTCGAAAAAAACGCCCCTTCCATCTCGATCAGTCTCGTCGGACCCGCGCCTGCCGAAGTCAAAGCCGCGATTGTGGCCTGGTGTCGCACCAACCTTCACGAGAGCATGCTCGTGACGATTCGATTTAACTCTACCATCCTTGGCGGCATGGTCGTACGCTCAGGCAGCCGTATCTTTGATTGGTCGTGGAAGCGGGCTATCATGGATAACCGCGGTCGCTTCGCAGAGGTGCTGAGTCGTGTTTGATAATTCACAATTCCAGCAGCTCGTCGAAGCCGGAAATTTAACTGGTGAAGTCGTGGCCATCAATCGCTTCATCGTCGAGGTAAAAGGCCTCGAAGGTGTCCGACTCGGCGCTCAAATATTGTTCGAAGATGGCCAGCGCGGCATGGTGCGTGAAGCCTATGGCGACCGCGTTATTTTGTATAACATCACCAGCGAAGACATCACGCTCGGCTGCCTCGCCGTCGTGGAATACGACATGCTGGCGGTACCTGTTGGCCGGGAACTTGTTGGTCGCGTCGTCTCCCCTACTGGTTTGCCGCTCGATGGCAAAGGTCCGATCGCTGCCAAAAAATTATCGGGTATCTTCAACCCCGCGCCAGGTATCATGGATCGTAAAATGCTCGATGAACAATTAGCCAGTGGTGTCAGCGCCGTTGATAGTTTCTTCCCGATCGTCCTCGGACAGCGTATCGCTATACTCGGTGACAGCAAGTCCGGAAAGTCAACCTTTCTTGGTCAACTGGCTGCCAACCAACATGGCACCAACCGTATCGTAGTCTATGTCCTCGTCGGCAAGCGCAAAGTCGACATTGAGAGGCTGCTCGGCGAGCTCGAGCATAGCGGGTCGATGGAACACTCGATTGTGGTGCTGGCAAATATTTTTGACTCGTTGACACAGAGCTACCTTGCCCCCTATGCCGCTGCCGCGATGGCCGAAGAATTGTGGTACAACCACAACGAAGATGTGATTATCATCTACGACGACCTCAGTAGTCACGCTGAAGCATATCGACAACTGTCGCTCCTCCAAGAAGTCGACCCTGGACGCGACTCGTATCCTGGCGATATTTTCTACACGCACTCAAGCCTACTTGAGCGTGCCGGCAAACTCCTGTCGACCGGAAAAACCCTCACTAGCCTGCCGGTCATCCTGACACCAAACGACGACATCACCACTTACCTTTCCACGAACATCATGGGTATCACCGACGGACAAATCGTCTTTGATCTAGGGTATTTCAGAAAAGGTGTCCGCCCTGCTGTCAATGCCGGTCTCTCGGTCTCCCGCGTTGGTGGCCAGGCCCAAACTAAGCGCCAAAAGCGCCTCTCGACCGCGCTGTTCAAATCGCTCGCTCGCTACCACCAGGCCGAAGAATTTTCGCACTTTTCTAGCCAGCTTAGCAAAGAAACTCGGCGTGACCTGACACTCGGTAGGCATCTCTACGCGGCACTCCAGCAACCACCAGATCAACTATTTAGTCTGGTCGAGCAACAATTACTGCTCGAGACAATCATGCTGCCAGACGATGACCGAGCAATCAACGTCACAGGACTAAAAGAAGCCGTAAAAACACGGGGTAGCGAGGCGGTCTCGGAAGAAGATTTTGACCGCATAGAGCGTGAACTACTCGAGCAATTTGGCGCCCAGGTATTGGTCGAGACTCCAGCAAGCGAAGACACACCCGATGAACCGGACAAAAAAGCTGATAAAAAAGACAAAAAGGAGAAGAAGGGATGAGGCGCGCGAATATCATCGAAAAAGATATGGCGGGCATCGGCACGCTCAAAGACCTCACCAACGTCTTTGAGTCACTGGCGAGTACACAGGTGGCAAAAGTCAAAAACAAAGCGCAGCTCAGCCAGGAATTTTTCAACCTCCTCTGGCAACGCTATACTGCCATCCGCATCGACCCAAAAAAGCGGCTCGTTGCTCATGAAGGCGTCGGTGACAATGGCAAAAAAGTCCTGATTCTCATCAGCGCCGAAGCTGGGCTCTCGGGAGACCTCGATATGCGCATGATTGAAACCATGCAAGATGAGTATAGAGCGGGTGATACAGATATTGTCGTGCTTGGCAGCCATGGCGCCAGCCTACTCACTCAGCGCGGCATCCCCTATTTGCGTTTTTTTCAGGTGCCAGAGAGTGACAGTTACATCGATGTCACACCAGTCATCGAAGCAGTCCGTCCCTACAGCGATATTGTTGTGTACTACGAAGAGTACCTTTCGCTTGGCCAACAAGAAGTCCGTCGGATTGACCTCATTACTCGCATGAAGGATATGAGTGATGATCTCCCTGATGAAGCGATGACTGATGCCGACACGATTTTTGAGCCTAACCTCGAACAAATAGCCGATCAGATGGAAGAAACTATGATGAGTCTGGCACTCAGCCAGACTGTTTTGCAGTCTGGCCTGGCGCAATCCGCCAGTCGTTTCAACGCTATGACCGTCGCTGAAGACCGTGCCAGCGAACTGCTGGCTGAGTACAAGCTCGAATTCCATCGCGCCAAGCGCAGCGAATCAGATCGGCGGTTGCGCGAAGTGCTGGTGAGTATCAAAAAAAAGCGCCGTGAAGCGGCAGGAAATCGATAATGGAAACGACTGGACCACAGGCTCCCGCCGCACTAGCAATTGATCCGACAGCCGAATATGTCGGTATCGTGACCGCGCTCCGTGGCCTGACGGTCGAAGTGCAGATCGTCAAAAATCGACCAGACGCACGCGAACTACTGGCAGTCGAAGGCCATCCTGAAGTATTTATCGAGGTAAACTTTTTCCGTGGTAGCAAAGCCATCTGCCTCAATCTCAACAACGACCAAGTCATGCGCTGCGGCCAGAAACTCTATCGAACGCACACAAAAGTCAGCGTCCCTGTTGGCCCCGCAACCATGGGTAGAGTGTTCAACGCCCTCGGCGAACCGCTCGACAAAGCACCAGGTATTGCCGAAAACCGCCGCATCATCAGCGAGCCTACCGGCACTCAAAGCTACCGCAAAAGTGCCAAGCTTGAACTCCTCGAAACCGGCCTCAAAGTCATCGACTTCCTGACACCATTTGTCAAAGGCCGAAAAATTGGTGTCATAGGTGGTGCTGGTGTAGGCAAAACTGTCCTCACAATGGAGATGATTCACAATGTCACCATGGACAAAGGCGATAGTGAGGCGAGCAAGTCACTGTCGATTTATTGTGGTGTCGGCGAGCGTATCCGCGAAGGCAACGAACTCTATGAAACCCTCAAAGATACAGGGGTTTTGAAAAACACCGTGATGTTCTTTGGACAGATGGATGCCACCCCAGCCATCCGTAGCATGGTAGCGCCTGCCGCGGCCACGGCTGCGGAGTATTTCCGTGATACCGAGGGACGAGACATTCTCTTCTTTATCGATAATATTTACCGTCACGTGCAGGCAATGACCGAAATGAGCACCAACCTCGGGCTCATCCCGAGCGAGGGCGGCTACTCGCCGATGGTGTTTAGCGATCTGCGCCGACTCCAGGACCGCCTGGCTAGCACCGAACAAGGCACCATCACCAGTGTCCAGGCAATTTACGTCCCAGCCGACGACTTGTCCGACCCGGCGGTACAGGCCATTTCTCAGCAGCTCGATAGCGTCCTGGTGCTCGACCGCTCCATCGCCGAACAAGGCATTCGCCCGGCCGTCAATTTGCTCAAAACGACGTCGAGCCTCCTCACGCCAGACATTGTCGGTGAGCGGCACTATCGACTGGCCGAGCGCGTCCAAGCAATCATGCAAAAATACGATTCACTCAAGAACATCATCGCGATTGTGGGCGAAAATGAGCTCAGCCCTGCCGACCGCGCCGACTACCAAAATGCCAAAAAACTCATCCAGTTTTTTAGTCAAAACTTCGCCGTCGCCGAGAAATTTTCGGGCCAACCTGGCGAATACTATACCCTCGAAGAAACCCTCAGTGGTATCGAGGAGATTTTGCGCAGCGAGAATGAGAAGCAAGAAGAGACACCCGCATCGTCAACGCCCACACCTGATGAGAAAAAGGATTAGCGATGAGCAATTGGCGATTAGCAGTCAATTATCGATGGGCGATTAGCAATTTTCATTGCTCTTTGCGAATTGCACATTCATCGCAAATTGCTCATCGCCAATTACACGTATTAGCGCCCTACAGCGAGTTGCTCCATGCCTAGCCCTTCCCCTACACTCCACGTCATCGCCCGCGCGCCCTTTCACGTCTACTACGAGGGTCCGGCGCATATCCTGAGTGCCAAAAACAAAGTTGGTGCCTTTGACATCCTGCCCGGCCATGCTGATTTCTTCAGTATGCTCATCCCCTGCACTGTCACCATCCAGACCGACACCGAAGACATATCCTTCGAAATTCACAGCGGCATGCTGACGGTCAAATCAGATGAAGTTATGTTATTTGTGAATATGTAACGCTACTGCATCACCACGTAGTCAAATGCATAGCCGCCAGCTGGCAGTGCGCCGTCGGCACTGATAGTGAATCCTGCTGAGGTGCGGTTGATATAGAGGCCTGGCACACTGCGACCGACTGGGGTCACGACAACGTGTGGTGTACTAGTATATTTGGTCGTAAAGTTGACGGTTGCGAGCAAGCCATTACCCCCTCCAACACCGAGGTTGACCGAGACAGTACCCGACGTATCATTCCCACTAATCGCTGCCGTACCGTTGCTTCCCGTGCCGCCACCCGCCGAAGCAGCGGGCTGAGCGCCAGTCGTAATCAGATGCCCCGCTACTGTCAATGTGCCTACCTGGAAATTCCGCACGCTCAGACTACCGCCAATCGACAAGTTACCCGCAACATTGAGGTTGTTGTTGATAGTCGTCAGCTGGTTGACGGTGAGCGTACCCTGCAAAGTAGTGTTGCCGGCAACCTGCAAATCTTTGCGAAGATTGAGCGAGCTTATCGTACCGTCGCCGTTGACATTGAGTGCCTGAAGTTGCGTATCGCCTGCCTGAAGCTTGGTGAGCGAGGCATCGCTGGCGGTAAATTTGCTGTTGAGCACCAGTTGTCCCGCCACCTGCAAATTACCACCCATCTGCACATTGTCTTTGAAGGTCGAGCGCGGCCCGACAATAAGCTCGGTCTGAGCATTGCCGAGTGGATTGCGACTCATCCCGAGTTTATCGAGCGTCTCAGAGCTGATCGTCACGCCATTTTTGACTCGCTCATCCTCAGCCGTCGCTTGACCCCGCATAACAAACGCAATGATACCGGCATTGATTGCCAAAATCGCCGCCACGACCGCCAGGCCGATAAATGTCCCCTTGTGACTTGGCCGATACGTCGAGCGTTTTTTGGGGGTTGCAGGAGTAACGGTCGCCTGGGTCACTAGCGCGGCAGTAGCAGAGCTCGAATCAGACGACTGCTCCGCTGTCGTCAGCACCTCTGGTGCCGGTCTGTGTTCTGCGCCCGAATCTGTATCTTCACTCATGTGTTTTTATTGACACCCTCTTTATTCTTTATAGTATACCGCTCATGGCATGACTTGCAAAATGCTTGTGTCTGCACCTACAATAACAGCATGTACCGCCAATCTGGAGTGTCGGGAAGTATTGTTGCGCTGTGCCTGTGCGTGGCGATGTTTGCCAATGCGAGTGCTGAGACACTGCAGTCGAGCAACTACAAATTTGACGAAACCAGTGTCGGAACAGCAGGGCTCATCAACTCGCAGTCAACCAACTACGGTATCACTGAAGGTACCGGAGATATCGGTGTCGGCAACTCAAAGTCTGCCAATTACCAAATCAATGCCGGAACAAAAACTACTGGTGACCCCTCGCTATCGTTTGCAGTGACGTCGAGCGGCGCAGGCTTTGGGGCCTTCAGTGCCAGTACGACCGCTACTACGACCGCTACCTTCACGGTGCTCAACTACACCACCTATGGCTACGTCGTGCAGGTCGTGGGTGCACCACCAACCAATGGGCCGCACAGCATCACCCCTATGTCTGTTCTCGGGCCATCGCAGACTGGTGTCGAGCAGTTTGGTATCAATCTCGTCGCCAATACTCTGCCCACCTCACTCGGTGCCAACCCTGATAATGGCCTGTTTGGCTACGGCTCGGTGACGGCAAACTACAATACACCAAATAAATACTATTACCAAAGTGGCGATATCATCGCGCAGTCCACCAAGGATAGCGGTGTCACCAACTATACTCTCAGTTATATCGTCAATGTTGCGCCTCTGACAAATGGTGGCACGTATACGACCAATCAAACAATCGTCGTCACAGGCACATACTAGCTCCTGCAAAAAAAACGGTGTAGTATTTACATCATTTTGTTGACACTGCATATCGCTCATGCTACAGTGCCTATAGAAATCACCAAACATAAACAAAAACCACCACAATGAAACAATTCAAATCACCACACTTTTTTCGAGCCATAGGGCTCTACTCACTCGCAACAATCTTTGTTACGCTCACGGTGTTTCAACCAACACCTGCATCTGCGGCACAGATTGTCGATCGTAGTCTAACACTTGTAGCAGGTGGGGCTGATGGCGGCTCCAAACCTGGCGGTATCGTCAATCACAAGTTTACGTTCACCTTGCCAGCTGGTGGTTCTGTTGGCTCGATTAAATTTGAGTATTGTACGACTGCGGCCGATGTCGGTGCGCTCACCTGTACTGCGCCGATGGGCATGAATGCCGGCACCGTCACACTTGGTGGCGAAACAGGCATCACTGGCATGACGATGCACCCCGCCACTGGGCCAAACTTCAATAGTTACTATCTCTCACGCGGCTCAGCGTATGCTCTCGGAGGCAATACTACAGTGACCTATACAGTCAATAATGTCACCAACCCCAACTACGGTGCAGTACCTGCAAGCAACAAAACTTTCTTTGTGCGCATCTCGGCCTATAGCAGCACAGACACAAGCGGCACTGCCATTCACAAAGGAACTGTCGCTGCCTCTACTGCTGAGCAGATTATCCTCGACGGTACGATGCCCGAATCACTGGTCTTTTGTACCGGTGAAACTATCGGCCTGACCGCCAGCGTCCCTGACTGTGGCACTGCCACCTCTGGTATCATCCACTTCAACCAGCTCTTCTCCCCGACTGCCACTGCCACCTCGAGCTCGCAGATGGCCGCCAGCACCAATGCCGGCTCCGGCTATTCGATCACTGTCAATGGCCCGACTCTCACCAGCGGTAGCAATACCATCGCTGCCCTCACCACTGCCGACACCAGCAAGCACGGTAATAGTCAGTTTGGCCTCAACCTCAAAGCAAATACTGTCGACACCGTCGCAACCGGTATCGAAATGGCACCTGTCTCCAACGCAACCAACTACCGCGGTCAGCCATTAGTTGGCTATGACACCGTCGATACCTTCAAGTTCAACTCTGGCGACCCGATTGCAAACAGTGGCCATACTGTCCTCGGCGGAACTGACGCGCAAATATACACCGTTACCTATATCGCAAATGTTCCTGGTAGCTTGCCAGCTGGTAACTACTCAACCACCCTCACCTATATCTGCACCCCGACCTACTAGGCCCACCACGCTAGCCAAGTCAAATGCCGCGCCCGGTGATTGCGCGGCTTTGTTGGTTTTTCCACACTTTTCCTCCTGACAAAAACTGATTTGACCGTCTATTTGCGCTTATGATACACTGCTCTATATGAGAAGAGTGAGGGCAAGGCTTTATATTATGAGCGCAGTGCTGGCCGTGGCGGGAATCGTCTCGGCTTACGAAGCGCCGTCAGCGCAGGCCGCACAGATTACCAACCGCTCACTGCAACTTGCAGCCATCACTCCTGGCGTCACCGATGGTGGCTCGAAGCCTGGCGGTGTCGTCAACCACGCATATACCTTTACTTTGCCGACTGCTGGTACCGTTGGTTCGATCAAGTTTGAGTACTGTACGATTGCAGTCCAGGTCGCCTGCGTGGCACCAACTGGCATGAGTGCGACAGCCGCGACATTTGGCAACGAAACAGGCAGCTCGGTGACTGGCTTCAGCAAACTCAGCTCGACAGCAAATAGTTTCATCGCGACGCGTGCTGCGGCTGCTGTCACCGCCAACTCCGTGGTCAAAATCCAAGTCAACAATGTCACGAACCCAACGCCGACCAACTATACGTTCTTTGTGCGTATCACTACCTACACTGGCACCGATGGCGTCACCGGACCAGTGGATGCTGGTACTGTGGCTGCGAGCACCGCAACACAGATCGTCTTGACTGGTATCATGCCTGAGACATTGATATTTTGTACGGGTGCGACCGTCAGTACGACGGGCGGCATCCCTGACTGTACCACTGCAACCGCTGGCACAATCAGTTTCAACCAGCTCTTCTCTCCAACCGACACCGCGACTGCTACTTCACAAATGGCCGCCAGCACCAACGCGACGACTGGCTATGCAATTACCGTCAACGGCAACACGCTGACTTCGGGTAGCAATACAATTCCCGCGATGACGACGGGAGCCACACGTACGAGAGGTAAGAGTGAGTTCGGCATGAATCTCAAAGCAAATACTACCGCCACCTCGACCGTTGCGGTCGGCACCGAAGTCGCACCAACACCAAATGGCACGGACCTCCGTGGCCAGGCCCAGGTCGGGTACAATATAGTCGATACATTCAAATACAACTCGGGCGATGTCGTTGCAGCCAGCAATTTCAACGTTGCCGGTCCGACCAATGCTCAAATTTACACTTCGTCATATATCGCTGATGTGGCCGGTAACCAGATGGCCGGCACCTACGTTGCCACCCTAACCTACATCTGCACACCAACGTACTAACCTTATGAAACGATTTTTTGCCACCACTCTTGTCGCTAGCCTCGCCGTACTTACGCTGGGGTTTGCTTCATCTGCTCGTGCCGTCGATGCACCAGGTCAGGCACTCGAAATCGCTCCACCGGTACTCAATCTCAAAGCAAACCCCGGTGACACCGTCAACGCCACTATCAACCTCCGAGATATCTCGAGCAGCCCACTCGTCGTCACAGGCACTGTCGATGACTTCACTGCAAATGGTGAAGATGGCGTCCCAAAAATCCTCCTCGATCAAGCTGAACCGACTCCGTACTCAATCAAAACCTGGGTGCAGCCACTCAGCAAGCTAAACCTCAAGCCACGACAAATCGAAGCTCTGCCAGTTGTCATCAAAGTGCCTGCCAATGCATCACCCGGTGGCTACTACGGAGTGATTCGCTTCACAGCGAATGCACCTGGTATGGATTCATCTGGAGTGTCCCTCAGCGCGAGCCTCGGTGCACTCGTGTTTCTCCGCGTCAATGGCACCGCCAAAGAAGAGTTATCGTTTGACAAATTCTACGTTAGCAAAACCAATGCCGATGACGCCAGCTGGCTCTTCGAGGACCAACCGCTGACTTTCAACCAACGTATCAAAAACACCGGCAACGTCTACGAGCAGCCGTCAGGCCAGATTGCTGTCAAAGACATGTTTGGCAACCTCGTCGCCAACGTCAATGTCAACCTCGAGCGCCGCAGCATCCTCCCAGGCACGACACGCAAACTTGACCAGCCGCTCGACAAGAGCAATATCGGTGACCGCATGCTCTTTGGCTTGTACCATGCAACCTTGACACTCAATTATGGTGAGTCAAACAAACAAATCACCTCTGACGTGTCATTCTGGGTGATTCCATGGCGCTTGATACTATTGATTCTTGCTGCTCTCGTCGCGCTCGCAGTCGTCGGCCGTATGCTTATCACTCGCTACACTGACCGCGTAGTGACTCGCTCTCGCAGTTCGCGCCGTCGATAATCGCGCGTATCATGGTATAATCAGCTTATGCTTAAGCGAAAGCCATTACTTCCTAAAGGCAACACTGGCAAGGTACGTGGCCATGAGCACACTGCTTATATTTCGCTGACTATTCTCTTGCTTGTTGTAGGCCTCTGTCTAAGTACCTTTACGGTGGGTGCCTGGGAGCGACCAGGCCCTGCAGCTGGTTCTATCGGTCTGACTGGCGTGATGCCAGGCAAGCCACCGACCAAAGGAGCCACTATCGTTACGCCAACCACTGGACAGTCATTCACGCAGACACCGGTAGTGATTAGTGGGACGTGTCCGACTAACACACTGGTCGAAATATTCAAAAACGATATCTTCGCAGGCTCAACTCCCTGTGGCAACGATGGTAAATTCTCGATAGAAACCGACTTATTGATTGGTAGTAATATCCTCATCGCAAGGGTATACGATGCGCTCAACCAGGCAGGTCCAGATTCAAATAGCGTCACAGTCAGCTACAATCCTGGGTTATCTGCAGCAAGCGGTCTCACATCACTAAATTTTGGCGGACCACAGTTGATTATCAATACCGATGCAGTGTTTCGCGGTGCTTTTCCCAACAAAGAAATGACGATACCAATCGATATCCTCGGTGGCCGCGCCCCCTACGCCGTCAATATCCAGTGGGGCGATAGCACCAACAAAGTCGTCTCACGTCCTGACAATGCCAGTTTTCGTGTACCCCACACCTACGCCAAAGCCGGCACATATCAGCTCTCTATCCAGGCTACCGATGCTGACGGACGTGTCGCATTTTTGACAGTCGCTAGCATCGTCAATGGCCAACCCGATCCCGAAGTTGTGGCTGCCACCAAGGCAAACACCACGACTAGCCTTCTCTTTGCACTCTGGCCACTCTATGCTTCGATATTTGCGATGACCATCAGTTTCTGGGCTGGTGAATGGCGAGAGCGTCGCACCCTTATCAAACACGGATTGATTTCAGCTTAATCTTACATTATTGAACGATTGCTTTTCTTGCATATTTTACAAAAAACGTTTATGCTTAAATAGTAAAACCTATGTGTGAGACAAAAACGGCTTTACAGCACAAGACAACAACAATCAAAAAACCACCTTTCGTACCTTGACGGCTATTTGTGTCATCCGTCTCAAGAGCTATTCTCGCTATGCTGTAGAGACACTATTTGAGATGACCAGCCAGCCACAATAAAACACCCTAATACAAAAATACATGATTATTTTTCGTGCCCTACGCCGAATGTTACTTGGCGCCCTATTAGTGGGCGTGCTTTGCGTTGCTGGGGCATTGTCCGCGCCACCCGTCCAGGCTGCGAGCGGCATCAACCAGCAAATCAACTTTCAGGGCCGCCTCTTGACCGCCTCTGGCGCAACAGTAGCGGACGGCTACTACAATTTAGAATTCAAGATCTACCAAGACGGCACCGGCGTGGCGGCTGGCAATCCTGGTGGCACACTCAAATGGACTGAAAGCTGGCTCAACCAAGCCGGCAAGGGAGTCATGGTCAAAAACGGCTACCTATCGATACAACTCGGCTCCATCACGCCACTCTCATCTGTCGACTGGAATCAAGATACACTGTGGCTCAGCATCAATATCGGTAACACGAACGCCACCTGTACACCATTTGCCTCATGTACGGGAGACGGCGAAATGCTACCGATGAAGCGTCTCGGTGCTACTCCATATGCGATGAACGCAGGCATGCTCGGTGGTCGCGATGCGACAGGATTTATCCAAAATACTACGACGCCTCAGACTGCCAATATCGCCATCCAGAGTGCGGCCGCCACCAGTGTCGCCGCAGTGATTCAGGGTACGACCGGCCAAACAGCCAACCTGCTTGAGCTAAAATCTACCAGCAGTGTCACCCCTGTTCTTGCGGTCAGCGCGACCGGCACAGTCGCAGTGCAACCGACCATCGACTCCACCACTGCACTCGTAGTCAAAAATGCTGCTGCAGCTCCTGTCTTCGCGGTCGATAGCACGAATTCTCGTGTCACAATCGGCAATGGCTCGACGGTTGGCAGTGCGCTTGATGTCACTGGCAACGTGAATGTCTCGGGTGATTATCGTATTGGTGGCATAGCGACACTGACAAGCAGTGCATTGACGTTCAGCGGTGTCTCCACCTCTGTCGTGCAGGGTGCGAACAATCAAGTACTGACGCTTCAAGGAGGCAATGCAACCACAACAAATGCAAACGGCGGCAATGTGTCAATTAGTGGCGGCACTGGCAATGGCACTGGTGCGCCAGGACTCGTCGTTATCTCGACACCGACATTCTCGACAACAACTGCCGACCCAAACTGCTTTATCGGTGGTGCACCCGTTGCCGCAAGCTGTACGATTGCCCAAAGCTCAGTCAATAGCACATCGGCAGTGCTAGTCGGCTTCTCAACTGCAGCACAGACTGCTACCCTCCCTGCCCCAAGTATCCCTACGCCAGGGCGAGTCGTCTACGTGACGGCGTCAAACACCAGCAATGATTTCACCCTGTCGGTCAATGGCGGTGGGCAAGGCAATCAAATCGCCATGCGCAAAAACACGACCGCTACCATGATTTGGAACGGCAGCGCATGGACAGCAGCCGGTGCCAGCAGCTCGACAACCCTCCAGGCAGCCTACGACAATACCCTGCAAAGTGCCGGTGGTGCTGAGCTCGTTGTGAGCAAAACCTCAGCGACCAATGGCTTAACGATTCGCGATAGCGCCACGAATTCAGTCAACGGGACTCTCCTCAGTGTGCAGAACTCAAGTGCTGCTGGACTTTTCCAGGTCAACGGCAATGTCACCGAATACACAAGTGATTCCGGTGCAGAGGTCTATGGTGCCAGCACGAGCACCTTCCCGACCAACACCTGGGCTGGGCTCGGTGGCGCGACGATCAGCCGCTACACCACCGCTGGCAATTTCATCGCTACCGGACAAGCCTCTGTCGCGACGACCTCGTCTGCAGCCGGTGACGGGGTGAAAAACATCCTGACCAGCGCTTTGACACCAAACATGACCTACAACGTCAGCTTCACCACGCGCCTCATGAGCGGTACCTTCACCGATATGGCTGTCTACTACTCGGTCGATGGCACTGCAAACAGTGTCACCTGTGCCGCTGCCCAAACCAGCGCCACCAGCATTTGGAAAAAGGTCAACTGCACCTTCACGGCTCCTGCTAGCGGCATCACTGCAAACAATGCGATTATCATCCGCCAAGGAAGTGCCGCCGCACGAACATTCTATGTCGATAATATCAGTGTGACGATTGCTGCCGATTTCAATCTTTCATCAGACGGTAGCGTTGTCGATGCCGCAAACTTCGCGACCAACTGGAGCGCCGTAGCCGGAGCAACCATCACTCGCACGACAACCGCCGGCAATGACGCTAGCGACAGCGCACAAGCCACCACCACAGCTACAGCTGGCCAGGGTGTACGTAACAAGCTCAGTATCAGCCCGCTCGCAAGCACCCTCTATCGTGTGACCGCCTACGCTGCAAGCAGCACCGCTTTCACCGATTTTACTATCCGTTATTCGCGTGATGGTGGGACGAATTTCATCGCCTGTGCTGACTACAACACGCAGACGATTTCGACGAGCCTGACGAGCTTTACCATGGTGACCTGCTACATCACCACGGACGGCACGGCTGCCACCAATCCATTCCTCTACTTCACGCAGGCTTCCGGTAGTGCTCGCACGTTCTATGTCGATACTGTCAGTATGACGCTCAACAGCAATAGTACGCCAAATGTGCAAATCGGTGGTGGCATCAACGGCGGCCCTACCACACTCTTTACCCTCGACCGCGGCGCCAGTGCGCCCGTTGCCGCCAACAACGACGCCTTGCTCGGCAGTATGTACTACGATACCACCCTCGGCAAACTCCAGTGCTATGAGGCTGATGGCTGGGGTGCGTGTGGCTCGAGCCCAGATAGTATCGTCACAATCAGCCCAGAGTTTACCAATGCCGTCCTGCATGGTACTGGCGTCGGCACCATGACGAGCGACATCTGTAGCGCGACACTTGCCATCAATGACGGCAGCAACGGCCAGCCGACAATCTGCGGTAGTGGCGAAACCTACAACTACTACAAATGGACGTCGCCGCAGGCGAGTGCTCAGACATATAGCATATACGTCACCTACCAGTTGCCGAGCAATTTCAAGGGCTTCAACTCTGGTCAGACCTCGCTGATGGGGCGCACCGATAACGGTAGTAACGGCGGGAGCGCGACTGTCCAGTACCAGATTTATCGCAACACCGGCTCTGGTCTCTCGGCATGCGGCCTGATGACCACCGTCTCCACTGGTACAGTCACAAGCTGGCAGACCAAAACTGCGACAGGTGCAGCCGACCCATCAACCTGCAATTTTGTGCCAGGCAACAGTGTTGTCTTCAAAATCGATGTCATCACCAGCAAAAATGCCAATGCCTATGTCGGTAACCTCAACTTCTCGTTTAACAACCGCTAGGCTATATTTCACAACTGCACCACTGTCACACCCATCTCGTTTATGCTAAAATAACAGAGATACAGACCTGGGTGAACTATGAAGAAAAAAAGAGCTGACTACGGAAGAGTGAATCGACCCCGACGTGCACCACGAGCACAGGCGTTTATGCTGCATGTTCGTGAGCGATTCCGCGTCGCAACCTCACCAAAAGGCGGGCGTTTTTTGGTCATGAAACTACCCTCACGGCAGCAACTAACCCGTGCCGGCATCGTCGTCACTAGCCTCGCAGTCGCGACGATATTGGCCATCTATGCCTACCGGTACTTTGGGCCTCAAAACTACCGTATCAGCCATGCCGATGCACTGCTTGGCACTGCCAGTGAAGTCCTCGCAAAGCACGTTTCGTACGATGCAAAAGCCAAACACTACACCTTCAACTACGGCACAGCTGCTAGTCTCGAGGCCAAACAAACTGGGGCGACTCTGGTAGCCGCGACCATCCCGACCGACGCCAGCAAAGGCGTCACTGTCACTGATCCAGCCTACAAACTCGACATGACCATGACTCCTCGCATGCCACTCGCCGAAGGAAAACAAGACAAGAATCGGATTATTTATCCCTTTCTGGGCGACAACGGTTGGCTGGTCTACACTGCCAGAGGCATTGGGCTCAAAGAAGATATCGTCTTGTCAAAGCCACAAGGTGATGAGCTGCGGTTTGACTACACCCTGAAGCTACCTGAGGGCACCGAAGCACGTCTCGAAGCCGACGGTAGTGTTGGTATTTATGGAAACCAAATGTTCATGAACAATATCACCGCTGCCACTGATGCCGATGCCGCGCTCCTCCAAAAAGCTCGTGCCAGTGTCAAAAAAACCATGTTGGTGTTTACGATTCCAAAACCAACCATCACTGAAGTTGGCAAACAAACTACTAATACCACTGCGAGCTTTTCACTTGATGGCTCGACGCTCACCGTGACGGCTAAACACCTAGCCGCGGCCTCATATCCCCTCTCTATCGACCCTAGTATCTACATCGTCACCGCGCAGCAATTTATGAACGGCAACAACGAAACGAATATCGATTTCGATGTACCCGACAAGCTCATTCGCAAAAGCCCGACAACTGGCGCTCGATTCAACAGCTGGAATGCCACTACCGCACTCCCTCGAGCAACTTCGGGAGGCGCGACTGTCATCGCAGGAGGCTATATGTACAACACTGGTGGTGTCGCCCAAAATGGCCAAGCCTACACCAATCAAGGTGCGGGGACTTTCGTGGTGCCGACTGGAGTTACCTCCCTCACTGTCAAACTTTGGGGCGGCGGTGGTGGTGGCGGTGCGGGTGGCAGTGCGGCAGCCGGTGGTGCGGGTGGCGGTGGTGGCTATGCAACTGGTACGATTGCCGTCACTCCAGGTGAAACCCTCAACGTCTACGTTGGTGGTGGTGGTAGTGCCGGCACACGTAACACCTCTGGTGGTGGCGGTGGTGGTGGCGCATACACAAGCATCTACCGCGGCAGCACTGCGCTCGCCATCGCTGCAGGTGGTGGTGGTGGTGGTGGTGGCCGTAGCACCTCAACGCATATCGGTGGTGCTGGTGGTGCTGGTGGTGGCGCAAGTGGTATAGCTGGCAGAATTGGGGGTGGAACAGACCCCATAAACCTTGGTGGAGGATTTGGCTCGGCCAGTACAGGTGGTGCAGGTGGCACAGGCACCAATACTGGACTGGCAGGAAGTGCTCTCGCAGGAGGTCTCGGTGCCGATGGCTCAACTGGTGCCACCGACGGAAGCGGTGTTGCTGGTGGACTAACTGGTGGTGGTGCAGGTGGTGGTGTTATCTCAAAAACACGTGCTGGTGGCGGTGGTGGTGCAAGCGGTTGGTTTGGTGGTGGCGGTGGTGCGGGTGCCGGAACATCCTCTGGTGGCGGTGGTGGTGGCGGTGGTTCGAGCTATGGCTCTGGACTGACGTTGACAGCCGGTAGCGGCGCAACGCCTGGCAATGCTGCTGATGCCGAACGCGCAGGTGCCGGGCAAGGCGGTAACGGTGGTGCGACCGCTGGAGTTGGTACGGCCGGCGCAAGTGGTATTGCATTAATTAGCTTTGGTGCCGGTGGCAGTACTCCGACCGCAACGCTCAACTGGATGCAGATTAGCAGCACCGACAGTACCTTGCAAAGCCCAAATCCTGGCAATGGTGTTTGTAGCGGCTGGTGCACAGACGGCGTCTATGACCTTCCCCAGGCATTGACGAATTTTAGCATGGTCGCCTACAACGGATTTCTCTATGTCATCGGTGGACAAAATGCCGCAGGCACACCACAATCTACCATTTACATTGCAAAACTTGGTGCCAATGGCGAGCCACAACTTTGGAGCCCGACCAGCAGCAACAAAGCTACGTGGACGTACTGGCATACCGATGCTGGTCTCAGCTCAGCACGCACCGGGTTGACTGCCGTTGCCTACAACAACCGGATGTATATCATGGGCGGCCGCACCGCTAGCGCGCCAGTCAACACCGTCGAAATCGCCGATGTCACCCCAACAGGAAAACTCAGTACATGGTCCACTTCGGCGGCACTTCCCTATACACTCTACAACCATTCTTCGTTTGCCTACAATGACCGTCTCTATGTCGTCGGTGGCGCCAGTACAGTGGGCGGGACACCCCTCAGCTCGGTGTATTACACAAAAATCAATACAGATGGCACGCTCAATAACTGGATTCAAACCACCAGCTTTGCGACTGGACGCATGAGCGGTGGCGGCAGCTTCACTACTGTGTGGGGGGCCTATGCTTACATATCTGGCGGGTGTAGCGCAGTCAACGCAAGCGGCTACTGCACGACCATACAGTCAGATAGCCAAGTAGCCAGCATCAATGCCGATGGCAGTATCGATACTTGGAATATGGTCGGCAATGTCTCCGACCAACGCACGGAACAAAGCGTGCTGTCCTGGCGAAACACAATCTACCAAGTAGGTGGTTGCACCGCCCAAAACACCACTACGGGCGCCTGCGCCACATCGAGCAATACAGTCGCCTATGGCATCGTCAACCAAGATGGTGATGCATCGACAGTCGGTCAATCAGTTGCCAACGGTACGGGTAGTTGCACGGGCGCAACACCAACTGGGTGCAACCTACCTGGCACAGCAAATATCGGCAATATACTCACTGTCTCATTTATCTCAAACGGCTACCTCTACGTCATCGGTGGCTGCTCAAGCAACACCTGCGGCACGACACTCGGCACGACTGCCTATGTCGCGATCTCTTCGACGGGTGTCCTGACAAAGCCTGCCACCTGCCCTGCACCGCGCACCACTCAGGGCGGCATGTGGTGTGTCAATACTACCAATACCATTGCGGGCGGTATCGCTGCCGGCAGTCCTGTCGTGTTCAACGGTCGTATCTATATTGTCGGTGGTCTAACTGGCGGCGGCAACGCCAACACACTGCTGCGTGCTGATATCAATCAAGCCGATGGCAGCCTTGGAACCTGGACTTCACAGCCCCTCTCCACTGGCGGAGGAAATCTTGGAGTCAATAACGTCTCCTATCTATATTCATTTGCCCGTGCCAACCCAACTGATGCAACCAACAACCCTGGTAATCTCTATATTTTTGGCGGCTGTACTGCTAGCACCAATATGGGCTGTACCAACTACAGTCAAAATGTCTACAAATGCAACATCCAGGCAGCCGGTGCCATCGCCAACTGCAGCACGGCAGGCCAGCTGCAGATAGGCACAATCCCCGGCGATACTGCCAGTGGACTCGGTATTATGAGTGGCACTGTCTATGCAAACTACGTCTACCTTATCGGTGGTGTCTCGCCCAACCTCGTCGATCTCAAAACCGTTCGATATGCCAAAATCGACAACAATAACAATATTGTCGCCGTTTCAGGCACCAGCTGGATCGAATCAGCCTACCAGATGGCGGTTGGTCGTCGTCGTTCAGCAGCATTTGGCTACAATGGCTACCTCTACGCAGTTGGCGGATACGAAGCCGTCACTGGCGTCCTGGCTGACATCGAGTTCATCAAAATCAACGTGAGTGATGGGAGTCTGGTTTCCGGCTGGAGTGTCTCGTCTGTCCAAATCAATCAACGCTGGGGACTATCGGTGCCGGTATCAAATTCATTTGCCTATGTTATCGGCGGGTGCACCAATGGCGCTAGTCCGACCTGTAGCGCTGGTGGTCCGACCGATGTCATCCAGACCTTCCAAGTTTACAATAATGATAGCGGCACGCCTGCGGGTTTTAGTAATAGCGCCACTTCCTATAGCACCAACCGACAACGTCTCGGCGGTAACGCCACGGTTCTGAATGGCTATCTATTTATGGCTGGCGGCTGTATGGGGACTACTGACTGCACCACACCCGTCACAACGGTCTCCTCAGCACCGCTCGATGCCAACGGCACAATCGGCGCCTGGACCGACCAAGCCGCACTCCCAGCTGCGACTGGCTGGGGCAAGCTTGGTGCGGCTGGCGGCAGCCTGTACTATGTCGGTGGACAAAATGCCGCAGGCACTGCACAATCGACCGTCTACTATGCGACACCGAGTGCTGGCACAATCGGCAGCTGGGCAACAGCGAGCAACGGTCTGCCAAACGCGCGCAGCAATTTCGGATTTACCATCTGGAACAACCGTCTCTACGTCGTCGGCGGTGCGGGCACTACTGGCTGCACAGCTGCCAATGTCTGCGCGACGGTCTATGTTTCTCCCCAGCTCAACACGGGGGGTGACATCACCAGCGCTTGGTCGACGGCAAGCACCAGCCTACCGGTTGCGCGCAGCGGGACAGCTACCGTAGCCTACGCCAACAATCTTTACTCATTTGGCGGCTTTGACGGCACCAATTATCTGAGCGATACACAGTACTCACAAATCAATGCCACGACCGGCAATGCTGGTACCTGGATCTACTCCAACAGTCTTCCCAAACCTCTCACCCAAGCTGATGCCGTGGCCGCCAACGGCTACATCTACCTCGTCGGCGGCAGGACAAACGCGACGTCATGCGACCCCAGTACACTCATTGCACCAGTCAGTGCAAATACTACCATCGACAGCGGCAACAATCCAACTGGTGTCGGCGAGTGGTCAGCCACCAATCAACGATTTACTGGCGCGCGCTACGGCGCAGCAGCCGCTTACAGCGACGGCAAGCTCTATGTACTCGGTGGCGGCTGCGGCACAACACTCGCTTACCCAGCAGCAGCTAGCACAATTCAGCAAACTACCCTCCTTTCTCAACCACAAGTTGCCAAATACTCTATCATGATGGATACCGACTCCGATGTGTTCCCATCTGCGTGGCTAATCAATGGCCTCGACAACTCCATCGGCGCACGCTGGCAGCTCAAATACCGCAGTATGGCAAATCAACAAGCTAGCACGCTTTGCGCCACGATGAGTACATGGGGACAAGAAACCAACTTTGGCAATGTCACGCTCGGCACACCTGGAGCCTACATCGTCAAAAACGGTGCGGGCGCAAATATCAGCTGTGGTCGCTACTTCTTCTTCAACATCACCGTCGATAGCTCGCAGGCCTTTGGCTACCCAGACGACGTCTCGCGCGGTCCGACGATTACCGACCTTAGCCTACAATTCACCGCTGACCCTGCCAAACGATTGATGCACGGCCGCACGTTCATCGGCGGCCTCCAGATGCCTGACGATACACCATATTACAGTTACTAGGAGTTATTATGTCGCTATTTTCCACTCGCTCATCTCCCCCCTCCCAGTCAACCGGCCGCCCGGTGCAGACAATCCCAATTTCGCCGCATCGACCGCGCCGCTTAGCGCATCTCCGAACTATATCATGGCGAAATCGTATCGTCATTGTCAGTATCCTCGTCGGCCTGATTGGCGGTGGCTACTGGTGGTACACACATCGCACCCCAGCCAAACAACCGACAGCCACTACGTCGACACACTCGCCAACAAAAAAACCTATCGTATCGACTGACAGAGTACCGACATTCGCTACCATCCTGCCCAAGGGCAAGACTATCGAAGAGCTCGGCGGCTGGACACGCGTTTCACCAGACAGCAGCGAACCAGTGTTTGCCTTCAAGGATACGCTCGATGGCACGCCGATTATCGTTAGTCAGCAGCAGTTACCTGCGTCATTTACGGGCGATATCAACGAGCAAATCGCCGAGCTCGCCAAAGAATACAACGCTACCGAAAAACTGCCAGTTGCGGGAGGTATCGCCTACGTCGGTACTTCCTCCAAAGGACCGCAGTCGGTTATTGCCAACAAATACAACCTCCTCATCCTCATCAAAGCAACCGTCAAACACAATGACGACAGCTGGACTCGCTACCTTGCTGATCTCAACTAGATTGAGCTCGTAATCGTGAGCGTTTCTTTGCCGTAGCCCGAACGCCCATTGTAGGCACAGGTCACTTCGACTGGCCATGTTCCGACTGGCCGTCCCTGCTCGACACTCCACGTCCACATCACCACGCCAAATTCATCGGCATTTTTTGGCACCAAGCCAGCATCAGCACTTTTCTGATCGTTATACGTCACCGTGATACTACAGGCTGCTTTTGGTCGTGTCTTGATTGAAATCGAAGCATTGCTCCCCGCCTTCATCGGTGGTGACATCGCCTCTATTGCCACGCCGACGGGAGCATTTTCGTCGATTGCCGGTGTTGCCGTCGGCGTAGTCTTTTTTGGTGTTTGCGTGACAGACTGCGTGACCGGCTGCCGTTTGCCCATCAGCCATGTGTAGATAGCACCTGCAGCCACCGCCAACAGGACGAGACACAGGCAGACTACCACGACACGGCGCATAAACCTGCGATGCGAGTGTCGATGACCTTGATAGTGAGCCCGTCCACCTTTGAGTTCGCGCAGCATTTCTCGCCTTGCCTACTTGTGCTTACTTGCGTACTCTTGGATTGCTTGTGCGACTTTACTGTCAGCCTTGAGGTTCTCATAAAAGAGTATCTGTTTTTTTGGTATCATAATAGTATCTTCGGCATAGGGTAGCTCGTTGCCAAGCTTCACAAGTTGTACATTTGGAGAACTGGCTGCATCTTTTTGCTCGGTCGCCTGCGCTACTTGGGTATAGAACACCTCAGTCAATCGATAGTACTCGCCATCAACTGCCTGCAATTTACCAAAATACAGTGACTTATCGGTGAGCCATACTGCCTGGTAGCGTGACGTGTCTACTCCTGGCACTGACGCAACACCCCGCCATAGCCACCACACCACAGCCGCTAGTGCCAGCAGTGCGACAAGCAGTCCAATACCCCATACCAAGCGGCTCACTGGTGCGCTTGAGCGTTTGCGACGCGAAGACGTAGTATTTTCTGCAGAAGGCGTCCGTTCCACTGGACGCGACTCTGTCGCAGTCTGTGTCGCAACGCTATCACGAGCCGGTACTGTGTGCCGAGAGCGTCCCGAAAATGATTCCATATAGCGTAAATCCTCCAAAGTTTATCTACAACTCAGCATACCATAAGAGGTATGGCGCTCGCAACGACTACAGCGTATACTAAAAACATATGGACCCCACGACATTGCAACAAATCAACGATATTCTCGGCAAATCAAATAGTGCTAGCGGCGGCTCAACACCATTCTTCGATATCGATGCCATCATCGCGCCACTCATGCCATTTATTATCGGACTCAGCGTCGTGTCAGTATTGATTGCGATTCTCTACCTCATCAATGCCATCACTACCTGGCGGTCTCAGCGTGCGATCATTGAGATGCGCAAAATCTTGCGTGAGATGAACGAGCGTGACAAAGCTCGCGATCTTGCTACCCAACCAGTCATAACTGGCCCAGCTGCGACACCCTCAACCACGCCAATCGAAGAGTAGTTTATTTTTTAGCTATCTTTGACGGCCACCACATGTAGCGGCCAATTTCAAGTGTCAGCGCCGGCACGAGCAGCGAGCGAACAATCAATGTATCGAGCAGCACCCCAAATGCCACGATAAACGCAATTTGAGCCAAGAACAAAATCGGAATCACATAGAGGGCTGCAAACGTCGCTGCCAGCACCACGCCTGCGCTCGTGATGACACCCCCGGTCACTATGAGAGCTTTGATCGTGCCGCGCTGCACACCAAGCTTCATCGTCTCCTCGCGCACCCGGGTCATCAGGAAAATATTGTAATCAATCCCGAGCGCTACCAAGAACACAAAGCCAAAGATAATCACCGCCGGATCCGCCCCACCAAAGTGCCAGACGTTATTGAACAGCAGCGCGGCGATACCAAGTGTAGCACCAAATGAAATCACCGTCGTCAGCAGCAGGACAAGCGGAGCGATAATCGAGCGCAACAAGAGCATCAACACAATCGTAATCGCGAGCAAAATCATAGGTATCACAATATACAGGTCTCGCTTGGAACTGTCATTGGTATCGAGTTGAATCGCGCTCACACCGCCAAACATCGTCTCGTGATACTTCGGCTGGATAGTCGTGCGCAGTCGCTGCACTGCCTCACGTGCTGCTACAGAGCTCGCTGGATCTTTGAGAGTAGCCTGCAGTACTACTTTGCCATCTATTTCTTTTGGCGAAAGTCCTGCGAAAGGATTGGCTTTTTCTACCAAGGCCTGCACTGAGGGCACGGCAGCAATCGCTCCGGCATACGCCTGCTCAATTGCTTCCTCTGGATACCCGGCCATTTCTGCCGCGAGCTGCGTTCGAATTTCAGCGAGCTGCTCATCCCTACTCTTGGTGATTTTTTCTGCAATACTATCCTTGATTTCGACTGCCGATTTGCCGAGTGGCAAGATGCCTTTTGTACTATCGCTTGGAATCGTTGATACCGCGCTGACTGAACGATCAGCGTCGAGCAAACGCACTACTGCCGCCGTATCTCGCGCATTCACCAGTACATAGGTCGGGCTACCGGAGCCACTCGAAAAATGCCGATCGAGTGCTTTTTGTCCATCACGAGCCTCTGATTTACCGAGCACCAGTTCAGTTTGCGACACACCCTCTGCTCGTAGCTGCGGCACGAAGCAGCAAGCGAGCAGCAGTACGCTCAGCACTCCTACCCAAATCCGCCGCGGGTGTCGCTGGACAAATGCACCGACGCGTGCCCAAACTGGATGACTCTTGTGATAATCAATCGGCGTGTTGCTCTTGACGTATCTAGGACGACTCGGCCAAAATCCATTGCGACCGAGCAGCAAGAGCATGGCTGGCAAATACGTCAGTGCAATCAATACCGCAAACACTACGCCGATACCGCCCACCGGCCCTAGCGCTTTGTTGGATCCAAGTCCCGAAAACAACAAACACAGCAGCCCAAGCGTCACCGTACCACCTGCGGCAAGTATCGGTTCAAACGCAGCTTTCCAGGCGGCTTTCGTCGCCACCCACGTGTCTTTGTGCTGCACGAGCTCCTCACGGTAGCGCGCGATATACAGCAGTGAATAATCCGTCGCCGCGCCAATCACGAGGATAAACAAGATACCTTGGACCTGCCCGTTGAGCTGCACTACACCAGCATCAGCCAAGTGCCAGACTACCAAAATTGCACCAGCCAGTGCGATGATTGCACCAAGCAGTGTCACGATAGGCAATACCGGCGAGCGGTAGACAACGAGCAAAATCATAAACACTACACACAGCGCTACCACCAAAAGTGTCCCATCGATACCAGCAAACGCGTGCGCCAAATCTCTCGAAAACATTGCCGGACCCGCAAAATACGTCCGTGTCGTTGGTTTAGCATCGTGTACCGCACGCTGCACTTCCGGTACGACCGTCTTGATCTTGGCATCACTCGCTAGTGGCACCACCATAAATTCTGCCCTGCCGTCCTCAGATACAATTGGCGCCGAGATAGGATCAACGGTATGACCCGTGTTGGTGATAGCAGCGCGGATTGTTTCGATTTCTTGCTTCTGTGCAGCGCTGAGCGACTGATCGGCTTCAAACACCACAATCATCGGCAATGTCTTGGTGTCCTGGAATTTCTCGAGTTTTTCTTTTACTTTTGTAGACTCAGCGTCTTTTGGCAGAAATAGCGCCAGGTCATTGTTTGACACTTGGTCAATCTTGCCAAAATACGGCCCACCAACACCCGCGATGCCGAGCCAACCAAACACTACGAGCAGCATGAGTAGCGATATACGAGTTGGTCGTCGTCTAAACAATAGTTTCATCTTGTTTATTGTATCATTTCTTGCGAGCAGACGACCGCGAAGATGCAGCTTCGTGATGAACAGGAATCTTTTTGGCAGCCGCCTTGCTGCCTTCGATAAAAGCCTCGATTTCTGCCAGTGAGCGACTATTGTCGATATCTTCCTTGACGATAGTGCCAAGTAGATACACATAGACGATGTCGCCATGAATAATCATGAATCTCGTCGCACTCGCGCCAGCCGGACTAGCAACAATCGGTGACTTGGTTGATTCTTCGAGGTTCAAAATATCATCAAAACTCTCCACCGGCACAATCGTCTTGCCCGCGATGTCTGTCTTGGCAGATGCCTTGACGATGAGGCCATCGTTGTAGCGATAGATCTTGTCGAGCTCACGCTGATACGGCGACTTAAAGATTTGTCGCCGCAATCCATAGGCGATCGCCAGTCCTCCCAGCAACACAAAGAGGCTGCCTGCAGCAATACGTCTCCGCGACCAACTCCTCTGTATTTCCCTCATAGTTCTTATGTCTAATTATACCTGATTTCGTACAATATGCCACCGACAATATAAGAGGTAGAGCGGAGTGCTACGAAGCCAGCGCCTTGACTACGCGCTGCAATAACTCTTTTGGAAGTTTGGCGTCGAGCGGGAACCATAGCGTGCCTTTGCCTTTGATATATGGCTCGAGTTCCTTACGCAGTGCTTCATCTTTTGGAATCGGGTACACCGCGACGTGGTCTTTCCATCCCGAGACAAACACTACCGCGCGTTTTTTTGGATCGGGTTTATAGCCGACGATGCCGTAACTCACGACTTCGTGTGCCGCTGGCAGTTCGGCCTGCACCAGTGCGCGTAGCTCGTCAAACATTGGTCGCGCAGCACTCGGCACGCTCGCAACATATTGGTCCACTGTTGGTGCGGATGTTTCTTTCGGGGAGGTGGCGATGCGGTACGACGACTTGAGCATCTTCTCCAGCACGGTCAGGTCGATATCAGCAAGCTTGTTTATGTAAAGGCAGCTTGCCGAATGTTTGTGTTTGCCGAGCTGCGCGAGCTCTTCGCCGTAGCGGTCAAATCCTTCATAGAAATAAATTGTCAGCGCGGCCTTGCGTGGGCTAAACCCAAGGATCCCCATGTCGCCTTCGCGTCCGGCTTCGCTTTTGTAGTGCTGCAGCCCAAAGCCGATGATACTCGGTCCCCACATGACGGGTGGTTCGCCAGAAATTTCTTGCATGAGAGCGATAAGCTGCCGAGCTTCGTCTGCCCGCTTTTCGCTAACCGTTGTCAAAAATTCATCAACTGAGACTGCGGTCGGCTTGGTCTTGTTTTCGGTCGCCATATTATTTCTTCCAGCGCGGGGCGAAGCCTGCCATAAATGCAAAGAACTTCGCCTTCATCGGGTTTTCTCCGCGCGACGTCATGTCGGCGATCATGGCCTTTTTAAATTCCTTCACGTCGTCGCCTTCGTAGCAGAGCTTGCCGTCACGGAAACAGTAGGAGCAATACTTCTCGTGCTCACGCGCCGCGCCTTGTGGATCTTTTTTGAACGGCATCATGCAACTCTCGCACGTACCATCAAGTGATTTTTCGTTCATTGCCTTTTCCTCCTGGCTGATTGATCTGCCTATAGTATACCTTGTGGTATTATTCGCGCCCAGCAGCAGGCAAGTGCTCGAGCTACACTAAGCTCTCGATTGCCGCCAGCACCCGCTCGATACTGATATGCGCTTTGTTCAGACCATCGCCATCATAATAACTCGCCCGCGGATTGTCACCGACGACCTTTGGCAATGCCGCCCACTCCATCGAGAGATTGTGCGCAAACTGCTCGCGGCTGATCTGCCCACGCAAGTACTCACGCACTCCACGCCGCTCCAGCAAGTGAATGGCGAGTTTGTCCTGCAGTACTGCATCAAATTTCGCACTACGATCGATCGACAATTCCTCGACCAACCCCAGTAGCGTCGGGCGGATAAATTGATATTTCCCGACTGCATTGCTCGGACTGCCTTTTGCGACAAACTCCTGCTGCCACTCGAGCACTTCACCGACGCTCATCGTCGTGAACTTGATCGATGTGTTACCCGCATTGCCAAAATACGCGTTATAATTTCCTTTACTTTCACCCTCGGCGATGACGCTAAGTAGTCCTGTATAATTCGCGTTCATTGTATTCCTTTCGATGATGACAAAGCCGAGCACCAGCACAGCGCACAGTGCTCCGAGCAGCATGCGCCGCTGTGTGCGCAGCTCACGAAACCATTTGTTTACTTTTCTCGACTTCCGGCTCATCGTTTTATTTTACCGTATCATGCTTACGGTTTTGAAGTATCGCCTGATTGCTCCGCAAATTTCGCGGCCATCGTCGGGTTACCCCGCGTCAGTCGCTTGATGGTCAGGTCTTCGGCCTTGTTGTTCGCGAGGCGCAGATTATTTTCCGACGACAGCAGTGCGTCTTTTGTTTTCTGCAAATGATCGATTGTTTTGTCGATTTCGTCGATCGCTGTCTTGAACTTCCGACTTGCAAGGTCATAGTTTCTGGCAAAACTTTCTTTAAATGTATTCATGTTGTCTTCAAAATTCGTGATGTCGACATTCTGCGCTTTCACAAGCGCCAGCTCAGATTTGTACTGCATAGAGTTCAGCGCCGCATTGCGTAGCAGTGTGATAATCGGAATGAAAAACTGCGGCCGCACCACATACATCTTGTTATGTTTGTGTGACATATCGACGATCCCTGTATTGTAGAGCTCACTATCGGCCTCGAGCAGACTCACCAGCACCGCATATTCACACTTTTTCTCGACACGGTCTTTGTCGAGCTCTTTCAGGAAATCTTCGTTGCGTTTTTTAGTGGCAGTTTCATCGCCTTCGTTTTTCATCTCGAACATGATGCTGATGATTTCATTGCCCTGCTCATCGGTTTCGCGGTAGACATAGTCGCCTTTG
The DNA here is from genome assembly GCA_964581485.1 of uncultured Candidatus Saccharibacteria bacterium. GTDB lineage: Bacteria > Patescibacteriota > Saccharimonadia > Saccharimonadales > Saccharimonadaceae > Saccharimonas. The sequence goes on along the minus strand of CAZOOQ010000004.1, from coordinate 2,415 downwards.
CTGCCGCTGCGCGCATCGTTGTCTTTTTCGAAATAGGCATGTTGAAATCCAGTGGCGCGCAGTCGATTAAATTCCGTCTCACAGTGTTGCTCCAGGGTCTCACCGACCATCTTGGTCGAGAGCTTCAGCTTCATGTCTTTTCGAAGCGCGATTTCTTCTTCTTTGAGCCGGATGATATCGTCTTTGGTCTTCAGCTCGGCCGTAAACTTCTCTTTGAGTGATGTCTCGAGCAACTGCTGCTCAGTGTCTTTGCTGCGCAGTTCATTTGCCAGCGCGTCGCGCTCCTTCTCGACTGCACCGACTGCTTCTGCGACGGCAAGTTTCTTCTCGGCTTCGATCGCGGCAAGTTTTGACTTGAGCTCGCCAAGCTCCGACTCTTTGCTGCTGGCGAGCTGCATCAGGGCCAATTCTTTTTCAGCCTTGATGCTCGCGAGCTCACTGTCTTTTGTCGCTCGCAGCCGCGCGATCTCCGCATCTTTTTCGGCTGCTTCTTGCTGCAGTTGCCGCTTGGTGGTTTCTTCTGCTAGTTTCACGGCACTTTGCTTGTCTTGTTCGAGTAGTGCCATGCGCTCATGCAGCTCGCTCGCGAACTGCTGGTCACGCACTTGCTTTACGATATCCGCAAACCCCGCCTCATCGACGGTAAAGGCTTTTTTGCAGTGCGGACAGATAATTTCATTCATACTGCATCTCCCTTGCTGTATTTATTGAGCTGGCAACTGTGCTCAGCTCCCACACACCTTATCTCTATAGTACACGAAAGCGAGACTGCAGCTCTACTGCGGCGACTGACCGCTACTAGCGGGAGGTCTCGTGGGTTCAGTGAGTGTTGCGACTGACACAATCTTGCTCTCACTCTGACGGTACACGATTGCTTGGCGAGCTCCAGTATACACAAGCACCACATCACCACGTCTTGCATCCTTGAGAAAGGCTTCTTTGGCTGCCGACTGTTCATCTCCAATCGTATACATCTGTGGTGATTCTTTTTCCGGCAATGCCATGAGTCGAGACACTTGTGCAATCACTCGCTCTTTCGCGATCTTCTCATGCGCCGCAAGGTTGTCGTAGTCATAACTACTGGTTGACTTACCATACCAGTACCATGCACCTGTCGTTGCCACCAAAAGCAACACAGTAAGCACCATGATAATCACTCGATAATTCGCGTCGATAAACCCTTTGGTTTGATGAGGAAGACTAGCGCCCACCAGAAGTATCCACGTTCGTCCTGCCGCCACCAAGTGCGACCCAGTCAAACGATATATCGACTGGCTGAGGACTAGCGATACTAATCGTGAAGCCGTCCGCAGTCTTATCGGTCACTGCATAGCCACCGAGATCGGCAAGAACCGTCGGACTCGCCACAACTTTTGGCGCTATACCTGCCGCATACCCCGATGTAAATACAACTTTTACTGCAGTGTCGCCTGCTTTAATTATAGCCGTACCCGCCGTATCGTCACCGACAAGCAGCTTCGATTTAAATTTCACATCTTTGTTAGCTGTGAGAAAACTATCGAACGTCGTGTCCTTGCTCACCAGTCCACCATCCCATGCTAAGTTTTTGATAGTGGCGGTCGTGGTTTCGAGTGCAATCACTTTTTTCTTCAACTCGCGTGTCGCTTGCATATTAAATGCCGATATCGCTGTTGTGTCGAGACCATAGTACTCAGTACTGTCACCAGGCACTATCGCTTTCTTGACAACTCCTTCGGGCAGCACGCTCGCCACACTTTGTGCAACAAATCCTACGTGCGGTTTGGCCCCGTCACTGACACGCTCTACGTCATCTTTGTAGGTATAATTGCTAATTTGTAGCTTATCAATTTTATCGAGTGCTCCGGTATAGTCACCTGAAATATTCTTGAGTCGCGCATCAGAAGCGGTGATGCCACACCATATCTCACCGCTCGAATCAGTATTCAGGGCGTACCCGCCAGGTGCGCAGCCTGTAAGATTCTTTAGGTAGACCTTTGACGAGGTCCCTCCAGAAGATGCCGAAAACACCCATTGCCCATTGACGCTCATATTCAATCCACCATCGCCACCGTGCGAAATACCCGTATCGCCATCTGCTCCCCAGAAGATACTCGGCGCGTTATTGGTCCCCTCTTTCCATAGCTTCAAGCCCTGAGCAGTCAGGTGTAGATTGTCTGACGCATTGGTCGTAAATTTTATCTCGCCATCTGCATCACTATATATACCCGTGTCATTGCCGCCTTCGGCAAAGGCGATTGCAGGATTGGTCTTATTGCCATCAATAGTTGCCAGGAATTGGTCGACACCGTTTTGCCTCCTGACATTGAGTACCTCTTGGCCATTCGTTTCGTCAGAGACTGAGAGCCGCGCACCCCCCGCACCATCGCTGCGCGAAGAAATCGCAAACTTTGCTCCTGCTGCCGACGAGTCGTT
>CAZOOQ010000003.1:0-49106 GCA_964581485.1 uncultured Candidatus Saccharibacteria bacterium | reverse complement strand
TATCCCCTCCAACGCCAGAAAGTAGCTCAGCTGCTTGTCGGTCACGACAAAACGCCCGTTGGGCGCCCCACCACAATATCTTTAGTTATGGGTGGTGGGTAAATTGTCGTGAATGACTCCGACAATCATCCTCTCTCCTTCTTGGGTGAAGTGGCTCCCAAGACCCAACTAATTGTGCGACTACATCGCAATTTATTCTCGCCATGCGAGAAGATACTGCGGCTCTGCCGCACACCTGTAATGGGGTTTGGGGTAATCTGCAGTCTCCGAAGTGTCGAGTGGGAGGTATGTCCCGATTTGTCGAGCACGAGCTTTGCTCCGCGCGCAGACAAGTTCGAGACTACCGAGCGCGAAACACATCGCGAGACGAAGCCTACCCCAAGCTTTTCGCTTCCTTTTACGCTAAAAGGAAGGCGTCTGCTTCTCCGCAAAGAGAAGAAGAGATTTGTTATTATTCATGGATAAGAGTAGGCGTGTCTTTTGTTTCTTTTCTACTAAAAGAGAAAAGAAAGGATTCATTCTCTTCTTTCTAAAATAAAAACTACCTCATGTCTCAGAGGTAGTTTTTTGGGTTAGTAGCAAATTACTAAACGTTATTGCGTCGACCAGCGACGAGTAGGTAGAGATTTCCACCAAGTGCTGCACCGACCAGTGGGCCAATGATTGTTTCCCAGCCTAGACGAGTGAATTGCTTGTCTGTGCTAGCCGCACGTGAACCAGTGAAGCTGCCATCAGTTGCTTCAGTAGAAGCCAGGGCGACTGCAGGGTTGAGCGTTGCGCCCTTGACGCGGAGTGCGTGAGGCACGTCTGCGACTGAAGTAATCTTGCTGGTGTCTATTGCACCTTGGACACCTGCGAGCAGGCTACCGCTGACGAGCAGACCGACGGTCAGCGAGAGACCGATGCCGAGTGCGCGCATGCCATTGCCAGCCTCGAAGCGACTAATGACGGCCGCAAGACCAAATACGAATACCGCGGTACCGACGAGCTCGACGCCGACGAGTGACCAGTTTGGTGTGGCAAATACGTGCTCAAAGTTGAGCTTGAGCGCGTCGTGCGTCATCCAGTTGGTGACGACAACAGCAAGCGCTGCACCGATAAACTGAGCAAGCCAGTAAAATGGCACCAAAATCGTTTTGAGCTTGCGCATCGTCCAGAGGCCAAAGCTCACTGCTGGGTTGAAGTGACCACCAGAGATGGCGCCAACTGCGAGCACCAGAGCGGCGACAGTCAGACCGACGTAGAGCGAGATTGTTTCTTTGAATGCAAGCATCGCAACAAGCGTCAGGATAAATGTACCCAGGAGCTCTGCGGTGACGATATTTGCGATATTGTCAGGAAGCAAGCTTGACTTGTTCGTTACCGAAACAGTCCTCACTTCAGTTTTTGGGGTAGCACGAACGGTGCGTACGGTTGTGCTGGCTGCGGCCTGCTTTTTGGCGGTCGCTTTTTTTGTAGAAGCGGCTTTTGTAGTAGCCATAAAATATCCCTCCTTTACAGAATATGACTTCAGTATAGCAGAAAAGTGTTCATGTCTATAGTAGAGTGGAAATAAATCGCCACCATCACAGTTTTCTCACCATCGTGCCACCCGAGCGAATCTTGGTATAGCCAGGAATCGCTCGTGTGGCAGCGTATACTGTCAATGGTTCGTAAACTGTGATGGTGGCGTTTTATAATGTGGAAGTGGTGTTGAATCTCAGATGCGATAGTGTAGATTGTCAATGCCTCGGGAGCTGGGGCAGCGCTTGCCTAGTGATGTGTGGTGTATAATGATACGAAATGGGACGATATATCAAGCAAACCGAAACACGAAGCGAGTTGCAGCAACGCATTGCCGCTGATATGCGAGCAAAAGCCGCTGCCCGTGCCAAGGATGAGGGCGGCGCTGGCGGTGATGGGGCCCCCGAGATCGATGGTGTGACTGACTCGGCGTATATCCAGGGTACGAAGTCTACGACGACCCTCGCACCAGTGTGGGCGGCAATTGCGATCGCCGCTATCGGCGTATTTATCTATTTTGTCTACCAAGTCAACCGCTAACAGTGGTACAATAACAGTAATGAATATCGAAGAGACAAGTAAACTTCTGCTCGATCGAGTGATGGAGCTCGAACATCCAAGTAGTGTCCTCCGTGCGCCAGAGCTACGCGCGCTGTACGCAGAGATTCGCAATCAGCCAGCCGAGGAGAGGGCAGCGTTTGGCGCGAAGATAAATGAGCTCAAAGAATCGCTCGAGCGTATCGTGCAGGAGCGCGAAGCTAGGGCTGCCGAGCGAGACCTTGCACCGATAGATGTCACTGCGCCGATGGATGTTAATGCAGCGGTTCCAGCGCTACTGCCTGCTAGTCAGGGAACGACGCATCCCCTCATGCAAGAGATACAGCGCGTCAGCGATATCTGGAATCGTATGGGGTTTGTGACTGAGGATTCGCGGCAAATCGATGACCAATATCATATGTTTGAGACGTTGAACTTTCCCAAGGGTCATCCAGCTCGTGATGATTACGATACATTTATGACCGTCGAGACCGACGCCAATGGCGACCAGCTCATCGCTCCAGCGCACACCAGCACGATGCAAAACCGCGTGCTCAAGAAATACCGTGAGCAGCTGGAAGCTGGCGACGCGATCGCTGCAATCGTGCCAGACCGAGTGTTTCGCAATGAAGATCTCGATGCGCGTCACGAGCATACGTTTTACCAGGTAGAGGGCGTCTACGTGGGCAAGGGAGCGCATGCTGGCATGCTCATCGCGACGTTGCAGAAGTTCCTCGAGGAGTACTACGGCAAGAAGCTCGAAGTGCGCGTCAACCCGTACTACTTCCCATTCACCGAGCCATCATTTGAGTTCGCGCTCAGCTGTCCGTTTGAGCACATCGACGGCGAGCAGTGCAAAGTCTGTAGCGGCGAAGGCTGGATCGAGCTCCTGGGCTGCGGCATGATCCATCCAAATGTCCTCCGCGCTGCCGACATCGACCCAGAAGTTTACACCGGCTTTGCCTTTGGCTGCGGCATCGATCGTCTCGTCATGATGAAGTATGGTATTGAAGACGTGCGGCATTTTGAGAGTGCGAAGTTAGATTTTTTGAGGCAATTTTGATATGCCAGGAATCAATAAGCAGTTTGGTGATTTAGGCGAAAAAGAGGTTGTAGAGCTTATTCCGTGCCCAAACTGCTCTAAAGAATTGATGCTGCTCCCGCCAAGTTATCCTCTTTGCGATGTGCAATGTTCGGGTTGCAGCTTTAGGGCGCAAATTAAGACAAATCAGTCAAAGCCAAAATCAGAAATATTTGGAGCTGGCTGGGATATTCTAGATAAAGTTTTGAAATCAGGATACCTAATGCCTCCACTCATCACAAATTTTAAGTGGATTGACAGTCTGGGTTCACATCACGAAATAAGACTATACCCATTCGTAACTAAGAAGAATTTAAAAGTTCGCAAACTATCAGAAACTGCTCGTAGGGCAAACTATAAAATGTTTAATTACGTTGGACTGGATACGCTGCCACATTTCATTTTGTATAAGGAGTCTAAATAATCATGAAGGTTAGTCTTAACACGGTTGAGCGTTATATCGATTTCGAAATGCCACCAGTCAAAGAGTTGGTGAAGCGGATCAATGAGCAGCTCGGTGGAGTTGAGGAAGTCATCGATCTCACCGAGAAATACAAGGATGCTGTGATCGTGAAAGTCGTAGAGTGCGAGAAGCATCCAAATGCCGACAAATTATCTGTTTGTAAAATCGATGCCGGTACAGGTGAGTTAATTACCGTTGTCTGCGGCGCGCCAAACGTCCATGCCGATATGTGGGCAGTGTGGCTGCCGCCAGAAAGTATCGTGCCGAGCACGTATGGAGATGCTGAACCGTTTACACTTGGTGCCCGCGAACTACGAGGTGTCATGAGCAATGGTATGCTCGCGGCGGGTGATGAGCTGGGAATCAATAATGACCATGATGGCATCATCGAGATCACTCAAAGGGACATCAAGAGGCAAGAGTCAAGAGGCACGAGTCAAGAATTGAAACCGGGTCAGAAATTTTCTGAAATATTTGGTCTTGATGATGTGATTATCGACATTGAGAACAAAATGTTCACTCACCGTCCTGACCTGTTTGGTCAGCTAGGAGTGGCGCGTGAAATCGCAGGTATCCTCGGAAACCAATTTGCGAGTCCAGAATGGTATACGAGCAAGAGTCAAGAGTCAAGAGTTAAGAGTCAAGAGAATGAGTTAGCGCTAGAAGTCTTTAATGATGCGCAGGACAAAGCACCACGATTTATGGCAGTCGCTATAAAAGACATCACTGTCGGGCCGAGTCCGCTATGGCTGCAGTGCGAGCTCGTGCGGCTCGGTGGCAAGCCAATCAACAATATCGTTGATATGACCAACTACGTGATGCTCCTGACTGCGCAGCCGACACACGCATATGACTACGACAAGCTTCGAGCAGGCTCGAAGCAGAGTCAAGAGTCAGGAGGCGAGAGTCAAGCGAAGATGCTTGGGGTCAGAATGGCAATAGATGGCGAGAAAGCCAAGTTGCTGAATGGCAAAACATATGAGCTCACGGCTGATGACATCGTCATTGCTGACGGCGAAGGTGTGGTGGGACTTGCGGGAATCATGGGCGGCGGTGAAAGTGAAGTCAGCAGCGACACAAAAAACATCGTGCTCGAAGTCGCCAACTTCGACATGTACACAGTGCGCAAAAGCAGTATGCGTCACGGACTATTTACCGATGCATTGACGAGGTTTAATAAAGGCCAGTCACCACTACAAAACGCCCGAGTCATGCAATTCCTCATGCAACTTATCGTCGATGTTGCTGGCGGTGAGCAGGCGAGTGATGTGCACGACAAGACAACTGAGTCGCTCGCGACGGCGCTCGAAACCGACGAGCTCGTACCGACACTGACCATCAAGCCGAAGTTCATCCGTGATCGCCTCGGCCTCGATATTTCCAAACATGACATGGTGCAGATGCTCGGAAATGTCGAATTCCCGCTCTGCGAAGATTGCGGCTGGGACCCTGATGACAAGCAGGACAATGACGATGATCTGCATGTGAATGTGCCATTCTGGCGCACTGACATTGTCGACCCAGAAGATGTCGTCGAGGAGATCGGCCGACTCTATGGATTTGATAAATTGCCACGAGAATTGCCCGAGCGCAGCGTCGCACCTGCTCCAAAAAACGCCAAGCGCGAAGCCGCACGAGCAATCCGCGAGAGTTTGTCACGCGCTGGCGCAAACGAAGTGCTGACCTATAGTTTCGTCCACGAAAACGTACTCAAAAAAGCCGAGCAAGATGTCGACCAAGCGTTTCGTCTGAGTAACGCACTGAGCCCTGACCTGCAGTACTATCGTCTGAGTGTGCTGCCGAGTCTGCTCGACAAGGTCCACATGAATATCAAGGCCGGGCACGACGAATTCGTGCTGTTTGAAATCGGTAAAGGTCACAACAAGAAATATCATCTGGATGACGACGAAGGTCTGCCGAGCGAGATGGAATTTGTCGATGCGGTGTATGCTAGTAAAAAGCCGAAGCCAGGTGCCGCGTATTACTACATACGCAGACTTATCGAGCAAATGAGTAGCGATTTAGGATTCGCATTGGTATACAAGCCGCTCACCGAAGCACTCGACTCCCCGGTGACCGCGCCGTTTGACCAATCGCGCAGTGCGCTGGTCGAGACGCGCGACGGGCAGTTTATCGGTATGATCGGCGAGCTCAAGCAGTCGGTGATTCGTAACTTCAAACTACCTGAGTACTGCGCCGCCATGACGCTCGATCTCGAAGGCATACAAAAAGCTTACGACGCGAAGCGGCAATCATACACACCGCTCAGTCGCTTCCCAAGTACGACACAAGATATTTCACTGCGTGGTGACCCAGATGTATCCTACGAATCAATCTTTAAGCTCGTCTGGCAGGCGGCGGCAAATAACGCTCTCGAAATCGAGACCATGATCGAACCGATTGCTATTTATCAAGAGAGTGTTGATGAACCGAAGACAACGACACTTCGGTTGAAATTTATTAGCCATGAGCGAACTTTGACCGACGAAGATATCAAGCCGATTATGGATCAGATCGCAACTGTGGCGCTCGCCGGACTAAATCTCGAACGGATTTAGCATAGCGCAGTGCTCACGACGTCTGGATCGCCACCCGGGCGACTGCGTTTGAGCTCGTAGAAACTTTTGGTTGTAGCCAGTTTCGATAGGCCATCCCAAATTTGCAGACTTTCTTCGAGTTCGGGAAGTTCATTGAGTACTGGTCCGAAATAGCCTTGCTTACTGTCATCGTCGAGTGCAAATACGATGAGCGGTACACCAACGTCGTTACCGACGATGTCGAGTGCAGATTGCATGGAACCGTGCAGGGCTTTGTCGTATGTTTCGTCATCAGCTGCACGCGCCAGCTCGCTCGGCAGCTCCAAGTCTGCTAAGACATCTCGAATCATCGCATCATCAAATGGCGTATCAACAAGGTGAAATTTGATGCCAAATAGCGTGTACATGTCCAGGAGTTTGTCGGCATACGACTCACTAGCGGCAGCGATGACACGCAGTACGCGGTGACTACCGCGGTGATTGGCAGCGTGTTCTGACTCGTCATCACGCGCTACGAGCTCGTCGTTTTTCAGCGCCAGACTAAATGGACGCCAGCGAATAGCAATCTCGCGGTGCGCACTGACTTGTATCAGCCAGCGACTCGTGATCCAACAAAATGGACAACTCGGGTCAAAATAAAAATCAATCGTTTGCATATATATAGTATAGCAGTGAATCGACGCTTGTTCTATTGAAATATTTAAATATATCGATATAATAGAAGTATGAATCAACAGCAAACGGTTGACGTGCTTAAGGCTCTCGCAGACGAGACACGGCTTGGGATTGTGCGGAAGTTGGCTGCACAGGATGAGCCGGTTTCTAGCTGCGATATCGTGGGATCTTGCGCGAGCTTCCTGCGGTTGTCGCAGCCTGCGATGAGTCATCATTTTGGCAAGCTGGTCGATGCGGGCGTGCTGCTCGAGGAAAAGAGCGGCACGAGTAAACGCTATCGACTTGATGTCGCGAAGCTCGCGTCAATTGGTGTTGATGCAACGAAATTATAACTAGTAAGAGGAGGGTATATGACAAATATTGTAGTAGTGACAGGAAGCGTGCGACCAAGTAGTGCCAACGAAAAAGTGGTGCCAGTGGTTGTAGATATGTTGCAGCAAAAAGGTGCGGAAGTAACAGTCGCAGATCTCAAAGAACTTGATCTGCCATTTTTTGACAGCCCACTGCCGCCAAGTGCGCCAGAGTTTGCACCGACAGACGAGCGTGTAGTGCGTTGGACTAAGATGGTGGCCGATGCCGATGGCGTGGTGCTGGTCACACCAGAGTATAACCACACGATGACTCCGGTGCAGATCAATGCTGTCGACTGGATCGGCAAGGAATGGGAAGGCAAGCCAGTGGCCCTGGTCGGGTATGGCTGGCGTAGTGGTGCCAGTCAGGCGCATGCGACGGCACGCGAGGCATTGGCCGTGAATCTGAAGGCGAAAGTTGGCGATACCCCTGCGAATCTATTCTTCATGAAAGATCTCAACCCTGATGGGAGTGTGGCAGACCAAGCAGCGGTTGATACAAAAGTCGGTGCCACACTCGATCAGCTGCTCGAGGCGTGCAGCTGATAGTTCATGCGGCAGACCTGAGGTATACTAAATAAATCAATCTAACAAATCAATAGGACAATATGCAATCACTTCGAGAAATATTTCGGTATACCAAAGGCCTGCGCGGCTACATGTGGGCAATCGCAGTGCTGTCGATACTCACCGCAGGATTGTCGTTTGCATCACCATTTATCATCAAGCTGGCGACTGATTGGGTGGCGACGATTGTGGCGGGCAAAGCGATGTTTTCATGGGAGCAGCTGGGCATCTATGCAGCAATGCTGATCGGCGTGACGATTATTTCGTCGCTAGTGAGTGATGTGAGCGGCTATGTGGGTGATCAATTGTCGATACGTACCAGGCATCAGTTGTCGACGGCGTACTACAAACATTTATTGGCACTACCGCAGCGGTATTATGACAATGAAATCAGTGGCAAAATCATCAATCGCTTGAGTCGCGCCATCACCGACATCACTAATTTCTTGCAGTTTTTTAGCAACAACTTGCTGCAGATGCTGCTCACGACGTTTTTTACGCTGATTGTGTTGATGATTTATGGCTGGCAGCTGGCGCTCATCATCGCGATACTTATCCCAGCGAATTTGTATTTGACGGCACGAACCAGTACGCGCTGGCAAGACCTCGAGAAAAAGAAAAATAGCCACTTCGACCTTGCGAGCGGACGCTTCGCGGAAGTGATCGGGCAGATACGATTGGTCAAAAGCTTTGTGACGGAGCCTCGCGAGTACAAACTATTTGATACAGAAGTGAAGCAGATGATTGGCCTGACGGCCGAGCAGTCGCGGTACTGGCATACGATGAACTTCCTACGCAATCTCGTGTTTGGGACGATCCAGGCGCTTAGTCTGGTGATGATTTTTTACTTAGCTGGGCGCGGTCGACTTACTATGGGCGATATCGCGATGCTCATCGTGCTGATTCAGCAGGCAAGTATGCCACTGCGAGGCCTGAGTTATTTTGTCGATACCTATCAGCGCGCAGTCGCAAATAGCAAGGACTTCCTCGAGGCGATGAAAGAGCCAGTCGAGCCAAGTGGATCGGGCCGCAAGGAGCTGAAAGTGACGGGTGGGAAAGTAGAGTTCAAAGATGTTGACTTTAGTTATGGCGGCGATGTGTCAGTGTTGCGAAATATTAGTTTCACTATCAAGCCAGGTCAGAAGTTGGCGCTGGTGGGTGAAAGTGGCGGTGGTAAGTCGACGATTTCGAATCTACTCATGGGGCTGTATCCGCTCGAGACGGGTGAGGTTTTGATCGACGGACAACCGATTACATCGGTGCGACGCAAAGATGTGCGTAATGCTATCGCGACGGTATTCCAAGATGCGGCGTTGTTTAGCGGCACGATTCGCGAAAACATCGCCTATGCACGACCAGATGCAACAGATGAAGAAGTGATGGCGGCAGCGACGGCGGCAAATGCGGGGGCATTTATCAAGAAGCTCGAAAAGGGGCTCGATACTGAGATCGGTGAGCGTGGCATCAAACTAAGTGGTGGTCAAAAGCAGCGACTCTCGATCGCGCGGGCAATCCTCAAAGACGCGCCGATCCTCATCCTCGACGAAGCGACGAGTAGCCTCGACAGCAAGGCTGAGCACGAGGTGCAAACGGCCCTCGATCGGCTGATGAAAGGTCGCACGGTGCTCATCATCGCGCACCGACTGAGTACGATCGCTGAAGTCGATACTATCGTCACCCTGCGTGACGGCACGGTCGACGAAATCGGCACACCTGCGAAACTCGCCAAGACCGATGGTATCTATGGTCAGCTCCTCGCGCTGCAGATGGGGGCGACGGAAGCGGCGAAGAAGAAGTTGGCGAAGTTTGATATTGCGGTGTAGAGAGTAGTTCAAGGTTCTGAGTTCTAAGATATATAACACGAAAAGCCGCGCCAGCGGCTTTTTCTAATCCTTTCTTTTCTCTTTTCGTAGAAAAGAAACAAAAGACACGACATCTTTCTTTAAAAGAAAGATGCAAAGAATGTTCTTTGTTTCGAGCAAAGAACCAAACACGACTTGGGATATCCCCTCCAACGCCAAGAACCCTGTCTCATACTTGTCGGTCACGACACAACGCAAGCGCCCCACCACAATATCTATTAGTTATGGGTGGTGGGTAAAATGTCGTGAATGATTCCGACAAGCATGATTCATGCTTCATGGGTGGAGTGGCTCCCAAGACCCAAGTGACTGTGCGATTACATCGCAATTTATTCTCGCTATGCGAGAAAGGATTGCGGCAAATCATGCTATTGGTTATGATAAGAGTAATGAAAAAATATCGTGTGGTGTTTGGGGTAGCGAGCACGGTCATTATTTTGACACTTCTTGGCTGGCTGCTCGCGTCGAGTGCGTCTCGCTATGACATCTTGCAGCCGATGGGTGATATCGCTATGCAGCAGCGCAACTTGCTCTACTTTGCGCTATTGCTCTGTGCGGTCGTGGTCATACCGGTATTTGCGATGCTCGTCGGGTTTGCTTGGAAGTACCGCGAAGGCGGCGACAAACACAACAGGAAGAAAACTGCGTACAAACCTGAGTGGGCGCACAATACTTGGCTCGAAGTAGTATGGTGGGGAATACCGATCATTATCATCGCTGTACTGGCGGTCGTGACGTGGCAGACGAGCCACTCGCTCGATCCGTATCGACCAATCGTAAGCGACAGAAAGGCCATCAAAGTGCAGGTCGTGGCGCTGCAGTGGAAGTGGCTGTTTATCTACCCCGAGCTTGGTGTCGCGACGCTCAACCAACTGCCAGTGCCAGTCGGCACGCCAGTGCACTTCACGCTGACGGCCGATGCGCCGATGAGCGCGTTTTGGATTCCGACGCTTGGGTCGCAAATCTACAATATGAATGGCATGAGCAGCCAGCTGAATCTCATCGCAGATCACACTGGCGATTTCCCAGGCTACACGACCAACATAAATGGCGAGGGATATGCGCGTATGAAATTCATGGTGCATTCGCGCACCCAGGCCGAATTCGATACATGGGTGAAAAAAGCCGCAGCATCGCCGCGCATGATGGACACGGCCGAGTACGAGAAACTCGTGAAGCCCGAGACAATCACCGAAGAGCGCGACTATATGTTGATGGACACTCATCTCTACGATACGATTATCGATAAATATATGATGCCGATGGATCACAGTAAGTCAGTAGAGTATACTGCTCCGATGGATCATAGTATGCATAATATGGGGGATAGGTAATGTTTGGGCGATTGTCACTAGAATATTTTCCGACTGAACCAGCGACAATCGGCGCCGCAATTGGTATGCCGTTGGCTCTGCTGGGGATCATCGCAGCACTAACGTATTTTAAGAAGTGGACTTGGCTTTGGCGTGAGTGGCTGACAACCGTCGACGCCAAAAAAATTGGTGTCATGTATATCGTGGTGGCTATCGTCATGTTGCTCCGTGGTGTAGCCGATGCGTTGATGCTGCGCATGCAAACTGCCGTGGCGGTTGGCGACGGCACGGGGCCGTTTAGCGCTGATACCTTCCAGCAAGTATTCACCGCTCATGGCACGATAATGATTTTCTTTGTGGCGATGGGATTGATGTTTGGTATCATCAATATCGTCATGCCGCTGCAAATCGGTGCGCGAGATGTGGCATTTCCGTGGCTAAACTCCGTGAGTTTTTGGCTGTTTGTTGCCGGTATGGTGCTGGTGAACGGCTCGCTGATATACGGTGGATTTAGTAATGGTGGCTGGCTCGGGTATCCGCCGCTGACTGAGCTTCAATACAACCCAGGGCCAGGCGTTGACTACTGGATATGGTCACTGCAGATTGCTGGTATCGGGTCGCTGCTCTCGGGTGTCAACTTCACGACGACGATTCTCAAGAAACGTGCTCCAGGCATGACACTGATGAAGATGCCGATTTTTACCTGGAGTGTACTGGTGGCAATGGTGCTGGTGATGATTTCATTCCCAATGCTGACGGCTGCTCTCAGTATGCTGTCACTCGATCGGCTGATGGGCATGCACTTCTTTACGAGCGACATGGGTGGCAATCCGATGATGTATATCAATCTCATCTGGGCGTGGGGACACCCGGAAGTCTATATCCTCGTGCTGCCGGCGTTTGGGATTTATAGTGAAGTCGTGGCGACATTTGCGCGCAAAAAGCTCTTCGGTTACAAGACTATGGTGTTTGCGCTGGTGGCGATTATGTTCTTGAGCTTCCTGGTGTGGCAGCACCACTTCTTTACGATGGGGGCGGGGGCAAATGTCAACGCGTTCTTTGGCATCATGACGATGATCATCGCTATCCCGACGGGAGTCAAGATATTTAACTGGCTGTTTACGATGTACCGCGGCAAGATACGCTTCACTGCGCCGTTTGTGTGGTTTATGTGTTTTGTGGTGACATTTACGATCGGCGGCGTGACGGGCGTGCTCATGGCGGTGCCGGCACTGGACTATCAGATCCACAACAGCATGTTCCTGGTAGCGCACTTCCACAACACAATTATCGGTGGCGTGGTGTTTGGGTACCTCGCGGCACTGACGTATTGGTTTCCAAAAGTATTTGGCTTCCGACTCAATGACCGTATCGGCAAATGGTCGGCGTATGCATGGCAAATCGGATTCCTGGTGGCATTTATGCCGCTCTATGCACTCGGCCTCATGGGTGCGGTGCGTCGCATCGATCACTACACCGACCCGAGCTGGCAGCCGTTTTTCATCGTGTCGGCAGTAGGTGTCGTGATAGTGGGTGTCGGTATCGCGCTCTTTGTCCTGCAACTTGGAGTGAGTATCTGGCAGCGCAAAAAACTTCGCGACACGACGGGTGATCCGTGGGATGGCCGCACGCTCGAGTGGTCGATTCCGTCGCCAGCACCATACTATAACTTTGCAATCACGCCAACTGTGACACAGATAGACGACTGGTGGTATCAGAAAAAAGCCGGCGTCACGGTGCCGAAAAAATCTGACTATATCGACATCCATCTACCAAAAAATAGCGGACTCGGGCCGATTATTGGACTACTCCTGACGCTATTTGGCGCAGCGCTGATATGGCATATCTGGTGGCTTGCGCTCATAGCATTTGTTGCGACACTTGGTACGATTATCTACCGCACACTCGACGACGATAGCGAGTACGTCGTCACTGCAGAGCAGCTATACAGGCACGATAAGGAGGCACGAGCATGACTATGAAACGTACCCACGACGACGGCTCGACGACACTCGGATTTTGGTTCTACCTCATGACCGACGTGATGATATTTGCCTCGCTGTTTGCAACATTTATGGTGCTGCGTCATGCAACAGCCGGTGGACCTGGTGGACCAGAGTTATTTGATATGCAGTTAGTGTTGGCGGAAACACTCGTGCTGCTCGCGAGTAGTCTGTTTTGTGGCTTGGCTTGGTTGGCATTTCGACACGGCAAAAAGAATGACTTTTTCATGTACCTTACCGCGACGTTGGTGGCGGGTGCGATTTTCCTTGGAATCGAACTATATGAATTTGGCAAACTGCTCGGCGAAGGGCACGGGTGGCAGGCAAGCGCGTTCTTGACGAGCTACTTCTCGCTGGTCGGGACACATGGTCTTCATATCGCGATTGGGCTGCTCTGGGGTATCGTGTTGTTCGTCGCAATCAAAAAACGTGGTATGACGCCGCATATGCTACGGAAGTTCGGGCTGTTTAGTTTGTTCTGGCACTTCCTCGACTTGGTGTGGATATTTATCTTTACGATTGTCTATGTGATCGGAGGCGCATCATGAACCAAGAACGACAGTATCGCCGCGCGACGAGAAACTATGTGCTCGGCGCACTTGCTGCTGCAGTAACGTCGATTGTGGTGTATTTTTCGGCAGTTGAGCAGTGGTTTGCATCGATTGGTGCGCTCGCAGTCTTTGCGCTAGTGTTTGCAGGCATCCAGCTCGTGCTACAGCTGATTACGTTTTTGCATCTGGGCGACGAAGACAAGCCGCGTTGGCAGACAAGTAGTTTTGTCTTTACCTTTTTGATGGCGATTATTATCATCGTCGGGTCAATATGGATTATGATGAATCTCAACTACAACATGGGCATGTCACCCGAGCAGATGGATGAATATATGCTCAAACAAAACAAAAAAGGCTTTTAGGTAGCGTGGCGACAGGTGCATTGCGGCGGTATTATCGGCTGACGAAGCCGGGTATCGTGTATGGCAATGTGTTTCATGCGATTGTTGGGTTTTTGATTGCGCATCAATCTGGGCTGACTATCTGGACGGCTGTCGGGCTAATCGTAGGAAGTGCTTGCGTCATCGCATCGGCGTGTGTGGCAAACAATTTGCTGGATCGAGATATCGATGCGCGGATGAAGCGGACACAGGCTCGGTCGCTGGTGACTCGCGAGATAGATGTACCTGCTGCCGTACTCTATGCACTCATCTTGCTGACGATTGGCGTGGTCGTGTTGCTGAAGATGACGAACGTGCTGACGCTCGTGCTGTCACTCATCGCCTATGTCTGGTATGTGTGGATATATGGATGGGCCAAACGCACGACCTGGCACTCGACGCTCGTTGGTACGGTGCCGGGTGCGTTGCCGATCGTGGCTGGGTATACGGCAGTCAGTGGGCATGTTGACCTCACCGCATGGCTGTTGTTTGCGCTTCTGGTAGCCTGGCAGATGCCGCATTTTTATGCGATTGCACTCTACCGCAAAAAAGAATATGCAGCTGCGAAGCTTCCCATCGCATCCGTCGTGCTCAGCAAGCAGCATGTGTACTGGCAGATGATTATCTGGACTGTCGTGTATCTCGCAAGTATTGTCGGTCTCGTCGTATGCGGAGCGCTACACTGGCTACCAGGAGGAGTACTCTTCGCTGGGGCAGGCTACTGGTTCGTGACGATGACACAAGGCAAAGCCACACTCAGCGACACATGGGCGCGCAAGGTGTTTAAGCAGTCCCTGCTGCTGACGATTGTGCTCATGGCCTGTGCGGTGCTTAATCTATATCCCTAGCCGTTGTATTAGCATAAGCGTTTGGGGTACAATAAGCATAGTTTATGAAAATATTAATTGTCGGTGGCGGATTCGCTGGAATCAGAGCGGCGGTAGAGCTAGCGCGTGACTCAAAAAATGAAATCACGCTGATTTCCGATAGGCCAGATTTTCAATATTATCCGACACTCTACAGTAGTGCTACTGGCAAAAGTCGGCTCGAGTCGTGGACGCCGTTGGGTGAGATTTTTGCTGATACAACCAATGTCACGGTCTATATTGATACGGTCGAACGGATAGATGCTGAGAAAAAAACGCTACTTGGTGCTTCGGGGACGACGTATCATTATGCGACATTGATTATGGCAATCGGCGTCGTGACGACGTATTTCAATATCCCAGGACTTGACGCATACGCACATGGTATCAAGAGCGAGGAAGAGATTCGGCGCTTGAAGCACCAGTTATTTATCGACATCGCCGAAAAACAACAGCTTGATAAAAATTATGTAATCATTGGTGCGGGACCAACTGGTGTCGAGCTGGCTGCGGCACTCGGTACGTATATTCGTCGACTCTGCAAACACTATGGCGTTAAG
Organism: uncultured Candidatus Saccharibacteria bacterium; assembly: GCA_964581485.1. GTDB lineage: Bacteria > Patescibacteriota > Saccharimonadia > Saccharimonadales > Saccharimonadaceae > Saccharimonas. The sequence goes on along the minus strand of CAZOOQ010000003.1, from coordinate 33,858 downwards.
CGACAGAACGTACGGGTGCGACTCATCGAAGCGGCACCGCGGGTGATGCCTCGCGCGAGTGAAGTAACTAGTCGCAGGGTGACGAGACGCCTCAAAGACCTTGGTGTCAGAGTCGAGACGAATAAGCGTGTCGAGCGAGCCAACGCGACGCAAGTGATTGTTGCTGGCCGATCGATCGAGAGTCATACGGTGATTTGGACTTCGGGTGTGACGAATCATCCGTTTTTTGCAGCCCATCCGAAAGTGTTTCGCCTGGCAGAGAACGGCCGAGTCGAAGTCGATGACTACCTCATGGCACACAAGGACATTTACGTGCTCGGTGACAATGCCAATACGCCATACACTGGTCTTGCGCAAACTGCAGTGCATGATGCGTCGACCGTGGCAGCAAATTTGCGTCGGCAAGCAGTGGGCAAAAAGCCTAAGAAATATCGTCCTGTGCTCCCCGTATCTGCAGTACCTGTTGGCAGGGGTTGGGCGCTTGTCGAATGGCGCTGGATTCGTGTGTACGGCTGGTTAGGTTCACTGGTACGACGCGGTGCAGATTTGCTTGGGTATCTCGAAGTATTGCCATTTGGCACTTCGCTCGGTGCTTGGCGTGCATCACGGGTGTATGAGAATGATTACTTCACGCCAACGGTCAAAACCAAGAAGGTCAAGTAGGAAGCCGCAGGTTCTAAGTTCTAAGAACTCTAGCATCCTCATGTAAGTCATGCATAAAATTTGCTACAATATATACAGCTAAGTTAAATGAGAGGGAACGACAGATATGGCGACGACGAAAGCGCAGCGCTACGGTATTTTGGCGATTACAGTTATCATGGTCGTCGGGACGATTGGTATGTTCGCGGCGATGGTATTATCGACTAATAACCAAGCGACCGAGGCGTCAAAATTGCAAACATTAATGGCAGAGTATCAGGCTCAAACAAAAGCGCATCAGGAGAAAGTTGATGCTCAGGGCGACGAACTGTCAAAGCAATATTATGAATCATTCAAGCCGTATGAATCTCGAGTAGGCGAATTTGATCGAGATGCGGTCAAGGAGCTCAGTACCGAAGATTTGGTGGTCGGTGAAGGCGAGGAGATTACGGGTACGACGAAATTTGCTGCCTACTACATCGGCTGGAATCCAAAAGGCAAAGTATTTGATGGTAGTATCGATGCAGCAAATAATAAGCTCAAAGCGCCACTACCGATCGCAACTGGTCTCGAGGCTGCGAGCCTCATTGCGGGTTGGAAAGAAGGCATGAAAGGCATGCATATTGGGGGTGTGCGCCTGATTACGATTCCATCTGATAAAGCCTACGGTGAGCAAGGTCAAGGCGATAATATCCCGCCAAATACCCCACTGAAATTTGTCGTCATGGCAATCCCCGCGCCCGCTGAAATTCCCCAGCCACAGCCATCTGAAGAGTTATTGCGACTGTATTCGGAGGGACAGTAATGAGCGGCGACCTGCAGCCAGTTGTCATCGTCGGGGCAGGGCCATCAGCACTCACGGCAGCGATTTATACCACCCGTGAAGATATCGATACGGTACTCTACGAAAAAGGTGTCGTCGGTGGACTCGCGGCCATCACTGACAAAGTCGATAATTATCCGGGCTTTGCAGATGGTATCGCCGGCATGGAGTTGGCCGAGCAGCTACAGAAGCAAGCCGAGCGGTTTGGCGCCAAGATTGAGTACGGAGATGTGTCTGCGCTACGGCATGAAGACGGCATCAATGTACTTACGGTCGATGGCAAAGAGGTGCGTGCGCGCGCAGTGCTTATCGCGACAGGTAGCGACTACAACAAGTTGGGTATTCCTGGTGAGGCCGAGTATTATGGTCGCGGGGTGCACTACTGTGCGACGTGTGACGGTGCATTCTACCGTGACAAAAGATTAGTCGTCGTAGGCGGTGGTAATTCTGGCGTGCAAGAAGCGCTATTTTTGACTCGATTTACGACACATATCGATTTACTTGTTCGGAGCACGGTCAAGGCGAGCCAAGTGCTTCAAGATGAATTGCAAAAATTTGTCGATGATGGCAAGGTGACAATCCATCTCGGCGTGACGCCTGAGGAAATTGTCGCCGACGAGAATGGCAAAATCACGACAGTACGCGCCACCCAGGAAGGCCAGCCAGTGGAGTTTGCGACTGACGGCGTATTTGTATTTATCGGGCTCAAACCAAATACACAGTTCTTGGCTGGCAGTGGCGTAGAGCTCGACGACATAGGGCTCATCAAGACCGATCAGCATCTTGCGACCAGTCTGCCCGGAGTGTTTGCAAGTGGTGATGTGCGCAGTGGTGCCACCATGCAGATTGCGAGTGCAACGGGAGAGGGAGCGACGGCTGCACTGAATATTCGCGAGTATTTGGAGAAGAAGTAGGAGTCGGGATAGTTCTACGTTCTACGTTCTAAGTTCTAAGTTCGAAGATAGTTGCAAGTTACGAGAAGCCGCGTTATTAGGCGGTTATTTCGTGGCTAGGATGATTCGTTGTCGAGGAGTTTGCGAAACTTGTCAGGGTAGTTGGTGACGATGCCGTCAAGGCCTTGGGCCTGGAGGAGCGGCAGAGCGGCAGGGCGGTTGACGGTGTAGACATAGGTGAAAAGGCCGGCCTTCTTGGCAATTTCGAGTGCAAAACGGTTCAAATATAAACGGTGAAATCCAACGGCAGTGAAGTTGATAAATCGCTGATAAGCCACAAAAAGAAACGGATTTTCGTTGTGGAGCATGGCGAGGTTTGCTTTGGGTGAGCGGCGACGAATTGCCAGTAGCTCGGTGCCCTTAAACGACGAGATGATGACATTGTCCCAATCGCGAGTTTTTTTGATATAGCGTGACTCGAGAAGACTAAGGATAATTTGCCCAGAGCCACGGGATTTGAGTTCAATGTTGAGAAGGATGACGCCAAAGTAGGCGTCGAGTACTTCTTCGAGGGTAGGGATGGGCTGAGCTGCCGTGAGACGGACGATCTCCTCGTGAGTCAGGCCGCTGACTGCATCGCGCAAACGGTGAGTACGGGCGAGCCGTGAGTCGTGTATAACTACCGGTATGTTGTCCTTGGTGAGTCGCACGTCAAGCTCAAGCATATCGGCACCTGCCTCAAGGCCAGCCTGAAAAGCCGCCATAGTGTTTTCTGGGGCGAGACCGCCGGCGCCTCTATGTCCAATTACCAGCATACCAGTAGTATATCATTCACTGGTAAGTAGAGCGATTGATTATGCAACGTTAGTTTTGATAAACTTTCGGAGCTGTTTGATGATGCGAGGGTTTGAGGTTTCGAGTGCGATTTCGCGGGTGCCCATGAGGCCACTGCCAAACATGAAATTATGTGAGCCGGTGAGGGCAACTTCTTTGCCGTCGGGCATAGTAAAAATGATGCATTTGGCGTGCAAATACGGCGTGCGATGATAGAGCGTGCGCTGCCTGGCAGTCAGCATACCGATGCGAATCATGATTTTGTTGAGCCAGGCGGCTTGTCGCCAGTGGTTGAAATAGATGGTAGCGTTTTTGCGCCTGAGAATGCGGTTGAGCTTGCCCGTGGGGCAGTACTGCGAGACAAAAGTGATCGACTCTGCCTCACGAGCCAAGCGGCAGGCGCGGCGATAAATAATCGAGTCGCCAAACAGCCCGCCATCGACAAGTACAGTCTCGCCGCCCTTGATGCTGAATTTGTGACTCCGAGAGGCGTGCGCACCACGATCGGCCCCAAGCAGGCGGGTGTGCTCGTTGAAGAGTCGATCTGCGAGGTCTCTGTCAGTAAATTTGAGCATATAATCGGTGTTGTCAAAACTTTCGCTGTCGAGGTTGATACCTCCAAAACTATAGACCGTATCGTCGATGATTATCCATTTGCTATGAGTTCGTCCCATGATTAGGACATTGCTGGTGCGCCCCAGCCAGCGGAAATTGGCACCGTGACGCTTGAGGCGACGCTCGAGTTTGATGGCTTGGTAGGCACGAGCAGGCTGGCGCTTGGGTGATTTGAGCGCGAACTCTTTGGGTTCGAGATAGGTGAAGGTGTCGATGCAGACTGTGACCAAGACTCCTCGGCTGGCAGCATCGCAAATGGCAGCGATGATTGATGCGCTACGTGGATCGTCATCGCGAAAGGTGGTCGCCACGACGGCGATGCGTCGAGAAGCCGTCTTGATAGATGCTGCGACCGACGCGGCATAATCGTCAGACGCGATGAGGGTTGGAGACGAAGGCAGTAGCATGTTCCCTCTAGTATATCGTACTCAAAACGACTCTGATATACTAAGAGAAACAAAGCGAGAAAGGAAAAGGCATGCCTGATTTTAATAAAGTACTACCGCCCGGGGACGTCGACGATGGACTCATTAATACAGTTGTGGAAATCCCTCAAGGGAGCCGCCTGAAAGTCGAATGGGACCGTGAGCATGCGGCGATGAAGCTCGACCGTGTTGAGCCGCAGATTTTTGCCAAACCAATCAACTATGGATTTATCCCACAGACGCTCGATGAAGACGGAGACGAGCTCGATACGCTTATCTGGTGCTCGGAGCCGCTCCCTGTCGGTATCTGGCTCGAGGCGCGTGTCATCGGCGTGATGAAGTTCGAGGATGACGGTGAAGTCGATGACAAAATCATCTGTGCGCCAGCTGATGACCGCGACGCGGGTGACTGGTTCACCTCAATCGATGACAACCCGGTGCTGAAGCGACAGCTCGAGCACCACTTCACGCACTACAAAGATCTCAAAAAACCTGGGAGCACTAAAGTCCTGGGATGGGGGGATGCAGAGGAGGCAAAGCAGATTATCAAGAGTTGTATCGATCGTTTTACTTCATAATAGTTAGCAAACAAGGAGAGAGAAATGGATGATAGTTATACGTACAGCACAGTAAATAGCAGCACAATGGATCCAGCAGCCAGTGCGGCATTTGGCGGCATGATACTTGTGTTTGGACTTGTGTATCTGGTGGTTGTAGTGACGACGATTGTATCAATGTGGAAGCTGTTTACCAAGGCTGGCAAGCCAGGTTGGGCAGCAATCGTCCCTATCTACAACAATGTGATTCTACTCGAGATAGCCGGTCGGCCATGGTGGTGGGTATTGCTGCAGCTCGTGCCAATTTTTGGGCTATGGGTCACAATTGTTTCGATGCTTGATTTTGCCAAATCTTATGGGAAATCAACCGGTTGGGGCGTATTCCTGATTTTGGTGCCAATCATCGCTCTTCCGATGCTTGCCTTTAGTAGGGATACGCGCTATGTTGGTCCGGCGGCAGCTGGCTTTGATGGTTTCATGCCTGCGCCCGACGGCCCGATGACGGCACCTACAGTTGCGCCAAGCAGTGAGCCGCAAACACCGCAGCAACCACCAGCTGCGCCGCTGCAATAAAGTCGCTACGAGACGAGCAAATCGAGCACTGCCAGGTGCTCGATTATCTTTTGGATGATTTTTTGCGGGGGAGTTTGGCTTTGCGGGAGATGATGGCGGCGGCATTGGTGAGCCGACCGATGATGCCGACTTTGCGCAATTGCGCCCGAAGCTTCATGCGAGCGTGAGTGGTTTTGGTGTGCTGTAACCAGTCTTGGGTTGGTTTGGCGTGTTTGGTGGTAAGCACCTCTATCACATCACCATGCTCGAGTTTGTAGCTAAACGGCTCCATCTTGCCATTGACCATGAAGCCGCTGGCTTTTGCGGCCACGTCGCTATGTACGCGGTAAGCGTAGTCGAGGGGGTATGAGCCTGCAGGCAGGTCATAAATATCACCTTTGGGCGAATACACAAAAATCCGGTCACCAAATAAGTCGACCGTCAGGTCTTCTTCGTTAAATTCTTTACCTTCTTTGATAAGTGAGGCGGCATGCTGTAGGTCGCCGATCCAGTGTAGGTCGGCGGGGAGTTCGGCAATCGTACCTTTTTTGTAGGCATCGGTGAGCTTTTGCTCGTTGTAGTGGAAGCTCGCGGCTAGTCCGCGTTCGGCATAGTTGTGCATCTCGTGGGTGCGCACCTGAAATTCGACCGGCTGCCCGTTCGCAGTCATCACAGTAGTGTGGAGACTCTGGTAGCCATTCGGCTTTGGTTGCGATATATAATCTTTGATACGGTCAACCATCGGCGTGTAGAGACTGTGTAGCTCACCGAGCACTAGGTAGCAGGTATCGATGTCTTTGACAATGATGCGCAGCGCCATGAGGTCGTAGATATCGTCGATGTCAGGGACACGCTTCATTTTTTTGTAGAGGCTGTAGATACTTTTGACGCGTCCATCTATTTCGTGGGCGATTTTCTCTTTGGTGAGGTGGTCGTCGACTTCGCGCCAAACGCCCATGAGTTTGCGTTTGCTCTTTTTGATCCGACTGTCCATCAGGATTTTGGTGGCTTCAAATTCTTTGGGCGAGAGGTAGCGAAAACTCAGCTCTTCGAGCTGGACACGGACGCGGCCCATGTTGAGCCGATCAGCCAGAGGTGCAAATACGTCAATAGTCTCACGAGCAATTTTCTTTTGCTTTTCGGGTGATTTGTACTGGAGGGTTTGCATGTTGTGTAGACGGTCTGCGAGTTTGATGATGATGACACGGATGTCTTGGCCGACAGCGATGAGAAGTTTGGTGAGGTTGTCGCGGGTCTGCGGCAAATAGCTTTCAAGGTTGCGCATACCAGCGCGAGCTTGACTGACTTTGGTGACGCCATCGACCAAAAATGCCACATCTCGACCAAATAAATGCTCAATATGCTCAAGCGTCGCTGGAGTATCCTCGATAGTATCGTGCAGAACACCAGCGACAATCGTATCGGCGTCCATGCCCCATTCGACGAGTAGTCCCGCTACCTGGAGTGGGTGAGTAATGTATGGCTCGCCACTTTTGCGGAGTTGGCCTTTGTGCATCTCACTGGCGTAGGTGATGGCGCCTTCAAGCGTGAGAAGTTGCTTCTCGTCGTAGTGGTGCTTTGCCACCGCGAGTAACTCACGCTTATTCATGATTCTAGTATACCTGCTCGCTCGAGTGCTGTATACTAAGTGGCAAAGAGCTAATGCTAGAAAGGGACGAACCAGGATGATTCGAATAGCGATTAATGGGTTTGGGCGAATCGGTCGCAATGCATTTAAGATTGCTTTTGAGCGACGCGATGTCGAAGTGGTAGCAATCAATGATCTAACTGATACCAAGACGCTGGCGCATTTGCTCAAGCACGATAGTAGCTATGGCGCGTATGCACGTGAGGTCAGTCACGACGAGACGGGAATTATTGTCGATGGCAAACATATCGCGGTGCTTGCAGAAAAAGAACCTAGCGCGTTGCCGTGGCGCAAGCACGAGATTGATGTAGTGATAGAGTCAACCGGGTTTTTTGTTGACCCTGCCAAAGCCAAGGCGCATATCGATGCCGGCGCCAAAAAAGTCGTTATCTCCGCACCTGCCAAGGGCGATGGAGCAGATACCATCGTGCTCGGCGTCAACGAAGACAAGATTGCCGAAAGTACACCTGTTATCAGCAATGCGAGCTGCACTACTAACTGTATCACCCCGGTGATGGCAGTGCTCGAGAGTCAATTTGGCATCGAAAAAGCCATGATGACCACAGTGCATAGCTACACAGCCAGTCAGCGCCTTCAGGATGCGCCAGCCAAAGATCTGCGTGAAGCTCGAGCTGCTGCTGAAAACATCGTTCCGACTACTACCGGTGCATCAATCGCTGCGGGCAAAGCGCTCCCTGCGATTGACGGCAAGTTTGGCGGACTCAGCGTACGTGTCCCTACCCCCGTCGTCAGCATGAGTGATTTCGTGGTGCTTCTGAAGCGTGATGTCACGATTGATGAAGTCAACCAAGTCTTCAAAGATGCCGCCGCCAAACCATTCTACCAGGGTATTCTCGACGTAACCGAAGAAGAGCTTGTCTCGAGTGATTTCCGTGGCAATAGTCATAGCGCCATCGTCGACTTGCCGCTGACCAATGTTGTCAGGGGTAATCTCGTCAAAGTAGTCGCATGGTATGACAACGAGTGGGGCTACAGCAACCGACTAGTTGAGCTCGTGGCTGATGCTGGTAGGGCAGTGCAAAACAAATAAGCGGCGATGACCAGGAGATTGACGGGGTGGACCCCTCATATACTGGATAGCAAGCCGTGGCGCGCAGCACTGCGACGAGGGTTCACTGTGCTCGAGCTGATAATTGTCGTGGTGATCATTGCAATATTGGCGGCGATTACAATCGTAACCTACAACGGCTCGCAGCGACGGTCTGCCGACGCCCAAGTGCGTCAAACAATTGCAGATGCACGCAAAAGTTTGCAGGTGTACTATAGTTTCAACCAAAACTACCCACCAAATATTGCCAATACAGATATGCACCACCCCTCAGTGTTGCCGTCGTCCTGTATACCGATGCACCACAGCTGCCGATTTATAGCAATCTGAGCACTGACGAAAACGCCCAGCTCTTTCTCAATGCCTGCAACGGATTTATGCCAATTGTGAGCGGCGGCGTGACTTACAATACATCGTGTGTGTATAACGGCAACAATCAGCACATCAAAGGGCAGGTCGGGGCGAATATCGTCATTCACGGTCCAAGCATAAATCAGTCTGATTTTGTTCTCACCTGTGGTCCGCCATGCACTGCGGCGCAAAACAGTATCATCAATACGTTCCTTGCTCAGGGCGGTACATTCCCGGTGACTGTCCCCAAAAAAGGCAGCCAACTACCCGCGCCAAGTTCGATGCAGATTACTGGACCAGCGTCACGCTATTGTCTGGAGGGCCGCGCACCTCAATACACTGATATTATCTTCCATGCCACGCCTGATGCAGGTGTCGTAGAAGGCCCATGCCCAGCGGATGCCAGCCTGCACTACCCATGAGAACGCACGTGGCTCACGAGACCACGACTGAGTGGTCAAAAGGTCTAGAGGTAAACTTGCAGTGCATGTCAGCAGCCTGTACTCACTCTCGTAGGAAGTGGCGTGTGCTTGTCTGATGACGGGCAGTGCAAGCGGCGAAGCAGGCGGGTCTTCTGTGGGCCCTAGGGAGCTTTACAGATACCGTGATAGCGCTTATACTTAGAGCATGAAGATATTTCTTGGTGCCGATCATGGTGGTTTCTATCTAAAAGAAAAAATACAAGCCTATCTCACAAAGCGTGGGATTGAGTGGGAAGATGTCGGCGGCAAAGAGCTCGACCCAAAGGATGACTTTCCGCAGTTTGCCCAGATGGCAGCTACGAAGGTACTGGGTGAAGATGAGGCAACCGATCCGCGTGCGATATTGATTTGTACTGGTGGGCAGGGTATGGCGATGGCGGCCAATCGCTTCAGTGGCATCCGCGCTGCGGTCATCTGGGATCCATTTGAAGCCAAAGAGTGCCGCAACGACAACAACAGCAATGTCCTCTGTTTGCCGGCGCGTATCGTCGATGCGCCTGGCGACAACCTGGCGATTTGGAAAGAAATAATCGATGTCTGGCTCGAGACGCCATTTGCTGGGGCCGCGCGCTATCGACGTCGCAATGCAGAATTGGATAAATTTTAGCGATGACAGTGATTGCACCCGCAATTCTTTGCGAAACAGAAGAAGACTACAAGGCAACAGTCGAGCGGTTACAGCCATTTGCTCAACGAGTCCATATTGACCTGACTGATGGTGAGTTTGCGCCAACTTTTTCTGTCGGTGTCAATCAGCTGTGGTGGCCGGCCGAGTGGCAAGTTGATATCCACGCTATGGTGGCACGCCCAAGTCAATATGTCGACGCGCTTATTCAGCTCAAACCAGCCACCGTGATATTTCATGCCGAAGCTTCCGAGGACCTGTTGCCGACTCTACAGAAGCTCAAAGTGGCTGGTATCAAAGCGGGTGTGGCGCTGCTGCGACCGACAGTGCCAAGCATGGTCCAGCCGTATATCGAAGAGGCTGAGCACGTGTTGGTGTTTAGTGGCGATCTCGGTCACTACGGCGGCACCGCGAGTTTAATGCAGCTCGAAAAAGTCCGTTTGATACGCAATATCCATCCGGAAGTCGAAGTCGGTTGGGATGGCGGCGCAAATGTCGAAAATGCCTTTAGTTTGGCGCAAGGTGGCATCAATGTTATCAACTGTGGTGGCGCAATCAATCACGCTAGTGACCCGGCTGCTGCGTTTGCACAACTGACCAGTGAGATTAATAAAAAAGCAGTGATTTAGAGAGGCGGCCGGGCATGCAGTACACAGAGACACAAATCCAGACCTATGCAAACGAGATTCGAAAAGATATCGTGCAAATGCTAGTAAAAGCAGGCAGTGGGCATAGCGCAGGACCCCTAGGTCTCGCAGAGATACTAGCCGCACTATATTTCGGTATCATGAATATCGATCCCAAAAAACCCGAAAACCCTGATCGAGACATCTTCTTCCTCAGTAATGGCCACTGTGCGCCAGTACAGTATGCAGCCATGGCAGAGCGAGGCTACTTCCCGAAGTCAGAACTAGCCACTTTGCGGCAGTGGGGGTCGCGACTACAGGGCCATCCTGAGCGTATCAAATTGCCAGGCGTCGAAAACACTAGTGGACCGCTTGGGTGTGGTATCGGCCAGGGTGCCGGCTATGCCTACGCGCTGCAATATCTTGACAACAATCGTAGGCGCTGGGTGTATGTCGTCGCGGGAGATGGCGAACTCAACGAGGGTAATATTTGGGAGTCGGTGATGTTTGCGAGCAAGTACAAGCTCAGCCAGCTCATCGTGATTGTTGATCGCAACAACATTCAGATTGATGGCCCAACCGAAGAGGTCATGCCGCTAGAGGATCTGCATGCCAAATGGGAGTCATTTGGCTGGCATGTTCAAGAAATCGACGGACACAATATCGAGAGTATCCAGGACGCTGTCGGTATGGCAAAAGCCATCGAAAATCGCCCGAGCGTCATCATCGCTCACACCATACCCGGCAAAGATGTCGCGTTCATGGAATACAACTATAAGTGGCACGGCATGCCGCCAAATAAAGAGCAGGCCAAAGCGGCCCTCAAAGAGCTCCGCTCGCTAGGGGGCAAGATAAGAGCAGAGCACGAGTAGAGTAGCGGAGTAATAACCAAAAAAGGAGTCCATAATGAACCAAGAGCCAGCGCCACAGCCAGCCCCACCCGTACCGCCAGTTGCACCTGCGCCTCAATCTACACCTGAGTCAGCGCCTCAGCCACAGCCACAGCCACAGCCACCGATGGCCCCTCAGCCCTCACCTGGGTACGCATCAGGTGCGCCGGTCGCAACCGAAAACCCAGGCAAAACCCTCGGTATCGTCAGTATCGTTTTGAGTGTTTTGCTACTCTGGATTGTCGGGTTGCCGCTCGGTATCGTGTCTATCGTCAAGTCAAACAAAGCCAAGGCCTCGCCACTACTAGGAATCATCGGTACAGTGCTCAATGTACTTGCAATCGGCGGTAGCATTGTTGTGTTTGCTATCGTTGCAAGTATTCTCATGACTGCGACAAAGGGTATCCAGGATAAGGCTGCCCAACGATCAGCAAGCAATAGCACTGCAGAGAGTAGCGCTGTAGCAGATACGCCGCTCTCTGATGCATACCATGTGACAAACGGCGATGGCAATGCCTACTGGTCGGTTCCCGCCAGCCACACTGGCTGGAAGGTGACAACATTTGATCAGGAAGGCCGTAACGTGCTCGACGCCGATGATGGTCACGCGCGGTTCGTGTCATTCCAAGGACTCGACAACTACAGTGGGAGCGATCGTGCGATGACCCTCGAAGGTATTGCTGAGTATCTGGGCGGCGTACAGGGTGTTGCTGGCACCAAGGGCACGATGAATTTTGCACAGATGTCAAACGGTAAAAGCGTCGAGTTTGCAACCCAAGAGTATACCTTCAGCGATACAAAAGGGAATGTCGGCAAAGGTATCGTTGCGGCGCGAGTGTTTGATGGCGGTCGGATTTTGCTCGTCAATTATAGCGCGTCGACGAGCGGCTACAGTCCCCTCGAGTGGCGCGAGCTAACAGGCAAGATGCAAATCAACGACGGAGTGCTGTAGTATGGGCTATCAACTGCACCCCAAGCTGCTAAGTGAGACACCTGAGGTTGAGCCGACGCGAGCGGGGTTTGGTCGTGGACTCAAATTGGCGGGCGAACAAGACGTCAATGTCGTCGGGCTTTGCGCTGATCTCGTCGAAAGTGTGCAGATGCATATATTTGCCGAGGCATTTCCAGAGCGCTACATCGAAGTCGGAGTTGCTGAGCAAAACCTTGCCAGCGTGGCGGCTGGTTTGGCGCGCGCGGGCAAAATTCCGTTTGCTGCTAGCTATGCTGCCTTTAGCCCTGGCCGCAACTGGGAACAGATCAAGACTATGACCGCACTTAACGAACTGCCAGTCAAAATGGTCGGGGCGCACGCTGGCTCGACCGTCGGCCCTGACGGCGCCACTCACCAAATGTTTGAGGATATCGCGATGATGCGTGTCATGCCAAATATGGTAGTAGTATGCCCGGGCGACTCAGTTGAGGCCGAGAAAGCGACGCTTGCAATTGCCCAGCACCCAAGCGCTTGCTACCTGCGCATTGCCCGTGAGAAGACGCCAATTTTTAGTACGCCTGAGTCGCCGTTTGAAATCGGCAAAGCCTACGTGCTGCGTGAAGGCAAAGACGTGACGATACTGAGCACCGGTATCGAGACGCCGTATGCGCTCAAAGCTGCCGAAGCACTAGCAAAAGACGGCATCGATGCGGAGGTGGTGCATGTGCCTACCATCAAGCCGCTCGACCGTGGTACGCTACTGAGGAGTATCAAAAAAACTGGTCGTGCCGTGAGTTGCGAAGACGCTCAAGCTGCCGCTGGGTTTGGCGGTGCGATCGCCGAACTGCTTGGTGATGAGATGCCCGCGCCACTGCTGCGTATCGGTATCGATGACCGCTACGGCGAGTCCGGCGCACCACTAGAAGTGCACAAAAAGCTCGGGTTGGCTGACGATAGTATCGCCAAGCGGACAAAGGCTTTTGTGAAGGCGCGGCCACAGTATAAACCGGGGTGGTAGAGAGAAGTAGTTTTTAGTTCTGAATTCTAAGCTCTAAGCTCTAAGAAGATAAGAAAAAGCCGCTTACAGGCGGCTTTTTCTTAATCACTTCTTTTTCTTTCGCCAAAGAAACAACTCAGAATCCTTACTTTTGCTTCGTCAAAAGTAACAAAACCGACCACCTTTGAAGCCAAAGGTGGAGAAACCTCTGGGATGGCTTCACCTCCGCAGCGAACTTCGCGCTCGAAACTCTCGGCTGTCTGCGCGCGGAGCAAAGCTCGTGCTCGACATACCGGGAGATTTCTCCCACTCTGTTCTCTGGGAGGTTGCAGATATCCCAGACCCTAGGATTTTATGCGGCTAAAGCCACGTATTTCTCTCGCTCCTGCGAGAATAAATTGCGATGTAATCGCACAATTAAGTGGGTCTTGGGAGCCACCAAACCCAAGAGTCTCCACAGCTAGTTATTCAGAGTCATTCACGACAATTTACCCACCACCCATAACTAAAGATATTGTGGTGGGGCGCTTGCGTTTTGTCGTGACTGGATAGCTAGGTGTGAGATCTCTTGGCGTGCAGGTGGCTATCCCAAGTCGTGTTTGGTTCTTTGATCGAAACAAAGAACATTCTTTGCATCTTTCTTTTAAAGAAAGATGTCGTGTCTTTTGTTTCTTTTCTACGAGAAGAGAAAAGAAAGGATTTTGTTTGTTTCGTTTCTTACGCTAAGAAAAATAGGTATCTGCTTCTCCGCAAAAAGAAGGGAGATTTGTTTCTTGGCACAAGAAATTGAAAACGGCCCACCGAAAGGGCTCAAGCTGCAAGAGATTGAACTCTCGCGGCGAACCGTTTTCAAGGTGGGCCGAGGACTATTCGGTGCGAGATATATTGCGACCGATTGCGACGGCAGTAGGGATGCTCATGCAGAAAACGAGGAAGGTGACGGCAATGCAGTACGCTCCCGCGCTGACATCTCCACGTGCCAAGTTAATGATACCGAGCCACAGAGCGACTGATCCGCCCAAGGCCATGAGAAGCATAGCAGCAAAATTAGCCATTCCTACTACTCCTTTGAAAAGAACACCTTTCGATTTGAAAAGCTATTATCATAATAGCATATACAATATAAAAAGTCAATACCTACCCCCACTACTAGAGAGATGATATACTACTAACAGATAAGCATAAGCAACCAATAAAGGGGTAGAACTATGGGCCTGACAATAGCAGAAATTCGTGATAGGACGCTGAGGGCGCGGCATTTGATGCAGCGTAGTCGCAGTCAATGCTTTGCAGTTGGCGCTTTCAATATCGACAACCAAGAGACTCTGATTGCGATTTGTCGTGCAGCTCAGAAACTGAACTCGCCGGTGCTGGTGGAAGTGAGTCAAGGTGAAGTCGATGCACTTGGGCTCGAGAATGTACGCGATATGGTCGATAACTACCGCGACGAATACGGCATCGAAGTATATCTGAACCTCGACCACAGTCCGACCGTCGAGTCCTGCAAGCGCGCTATCGATGCGGGCTATGAGTTCATCCATATCGATATCTCACAGGCTGACAAAGAAGCTTCTGAGGAAGAAATCATCGAAAAAACCCGCGAAGTCGTGGAATACGCCAAGTTTACCGGCGCAATCGTCGAGAGCGAGCCGCATTATTTTGGTGGCAGCAGCAACTTGCACAAAGAAGCGATCGACTACGAAGAAATCAAGAAGACCTTTAGCACCCCTGAGGGCTCAAAAAGCTTTGTCGATGAAACAGGTATCGATACCTTTGCAGTCGCAGTCGGCAACTTGCATGGCAAATATCCGGTACCAAAACAGCTCGACCTCGAGCTCCTCCAGCGTGTCCGTGATGCAATTGATTGCCAGATTTCTCTCCATGGCGGCTCAGGCACGCCACTCGAACAATTCCATGCAGCGGCCGAAATCGGCGTCAGCAAGATTAACATCAACAGCGACATGCGTGTCGCCTACCGTGATACCCTCGAGAAGGTTCTCCGCGAGAACCCCGATGAATACGCAGTGGTGAAGCTGATGCCGGCAGTGTACGATGCCATCCAGGCTGTTGTCGAAGAAAAAATAGTTGCGTTTGGTAGTGCAGGAAAGGCGGTTAGGTAGAGTCATGAGTCATGAGTTAAGAGTCAAGAATAATACACACAGAGCTACTCAGCCTATGTATGATACGACCTACCCCTGCAAAAAGAATAATTGCTATATAGACAGCCAAATATTGAGAGCGAAGTTCTTGCCTCTTGCCTCTTGTCCCTTGTCTCTTGTTAGCACCAGAGGTGCATCATGGTGAAGATTCTGGCAATCGGTAAAGGCACGCAAGACGTGTTCTTGCGCAGCGACGAATTCGACCCAAAGTCTAAGGGTAAGCGTATTTTTACTGAGCTGCCACTCGGTATCAAAATGGAAGTCGAAGATGTGACGTTTAGTACTGGTGGCAATGCCACCAACGTCGCCGTGACGCTGGCGCGACAAGGGCTTGAAAGTGCCTATCTCTGGGGGCTTGGCGAAGATCCTGCCAGTCAATCTATCCTCTATGCGCTCGACCAAGAGGGAGTCGATACGCGCTATGTTATCCAGAAGCCCGAGTACCAGTCGGGCTATTCCGTGATTATGATTGCGACCAACGGTGAGCGCACGATCCTCAATCACCGCGGCAAGGCGTTTGGGCGCACTGGTCGCCATGGGTTTGACCTCGACGTTATCAAAAAATTTGACTGGGTCTACCCGACATCACTTGGTGATGGCGGACTGCCATTGCTGCGCGAGATTGTCGATATGGCCGAAAAGCACGGCGCAAAAGTCATGCTCAACCCCGCCGGACCCGAGCTGTCTCAGCCCGACAAGCTCAAGAGTATCCTCGAGAGCGTCGACGTGCTCTGTGTCAACAAAGAAGAGATGCAGATGATAGTCCACGGCGAGACGCTCGAAGAGCTAGCGCTACACGGATTAACGTATGTACCAACCGTCATCGTGAGTGATGGGCCAAATGGCGTCGTCGCGACTGATGGCAAAACAATCGTGCGCGCTGGTATGTACGAAGACGTGCCGGTAATCGACCGTACGGGCGCAGGCGATGCGTTTGCGAGCGGCTTCCTCAGTCAGTGGTCGCAGGGCAAGTCACTCAAAGATTCGATTATTTTTGCCAGCGCCAATAGCACGAGCGTGGTGACCAAGATCGGCGCCAAGCCAGGTATTTTGCGCAAGGGAGTCAAGCTGCACGAAATGCCGATTAGTGAAAAACCAGTCAATATACGGGAGAGTAAATAATGGCCAAGTTTTTGCGTGAGATATTGCTTGCCAAAGAGCCGCAGTATAGCCAATCGATTCGCACTTTAGAAAAAATGACGGGCAACAGAAGCATCGATGTCGCCTATGTGGCAGACGTGCTAGCGAGGGCGCATGCGACGATGCGCGCTATCGGTCTCGACCCAAAAGACACCACCAGGCAGGAGCTGTTTCGTGCACTGATAGCTTGTCGTGACAGCAAATCTCTCTTTGCAAAGACCGATGATGTGGCACTGATTGTTGACGGCGAAGTTATTTCGTTCAATCACGACGATGTGCTGGCGAGCGCTGACGGAAGTTTTGCAGATCGCACGACACACCATGCTCGTTGCCAGATGCAACACAGTCTGACCGAGCGATACTCGGCAGCAGCCAGGGGCAACAAGGCGGCGATTCAAGAGGTGTTTGCCGACGCCGGTATCAATGCCTGCGATTTGGGCAACTACCATACGCAAAAAGCAGGGACAAAAAAACCTGCAGGTGATACGCCATACCTCTTGTTTATTGGTGATATCTTTACCGATGCGTTTATCAAGCTGGACGAGAAGACCACCAAAGTTTTTGACGAGGGTGACGGTAAGAAATGGCTGGCGGTACCCTATGGTCAGAAGCCAAAGTATGAGCGAGTTGACATCGTCCGTTCGGTCGGCCCATCACCAAATGCGGCGGTGTCGTGTGCACGACTGGGGCTCCGCGCGGGACTGATGGCGTGGGTTGGGGGTGACGATGTCGGCAAAGAAGCCCTGCAGTACCTCGCCACCGAAAACGTCAGCACTGAGCCGATGATTGTGGAGCGCGACAAAGTGACGAGCTACTGGTACGTGCTGAACTACAAAGCCGATCGCACGATGCTCGTCAAGAGCGAGAAGTACAACTACAAATGGAAAGATCCGAAAGTCACACCTGACTGGATTTACCTGGCGTATATCGGCGAGGATTCGTGGCACTTACACGAAGCGTTGGCCGACTATCTCGAACGCAATCCAGAAATCAAATTTGTCTTGCAGCCTGGTACTTTCCAGTTTGAATGGGGTGCCAAGAAGTTAAAGCGCCTCTACAAACGCGCCTACGCAGTTATCATGAACCGAGAAGAAGCGGTCGATGTGACGGGCGCAAGTTACGACTCAATACAAGGTCTCGCGGATGCTCTTCATGCGCTTGGCCCGGAAATCGCAGTTATCACCGATGGGCCAGATGGTGCGTACGCGTCGTTCGATGGAAAGCTCTACAATATGCCCAATTATCCCGATCCAGGTCCTCCTGTAGAGCGAACTGGCGCGGGTGATGCGTTCGCCTCGACATTCATCGCCGGCCTTGCGCTTGGCGAGACACCAGAGACTAGTCTCTCGTGGGCGCCAATCAATAGTATGAATGTGGTGCAGCATATCGGTGCGCAAGCAGGACTGTTACGAAAAAAAGACATCAAAAAGTATCTGGCTGAGGCGCCAGCGAATTACAAAATCAAGGAGATGAAATAAATGAGATATCAAATTTGTGTGTCAGGCGCGGCATCTGGAGCGACAGTAGTGAGTTCGCATGAGCTGGCGTTTGCACTCGGTGCTGAGATTGCAAAAGATGGCAAAACGCTACTGACAGGCGCTACTGTCGGCTTGCCGCACCACGCGGCCATGGGCTTCATGAGTGTCAAAAATGCCAAAGGTTGCTCCATCGGCTTTAGTCCGGCGAGTAGTTTTCGCGAGCATGTAGCAACGTACCGCTTGCCCAC
Source organism: uncultured Candidatus Saccharibacteria bacterium (assembly GCA_964581485.1). Lineage (GTDB taxonomy): Bacteria > Patescibacteriota > Saccharimonadia > Saccharimonadales > Saccharimonadaceae > Saccharimonas. The sequence goes on along the minus strand of CAZOOQ010000003.1, from coordinate 15,873 downwards.
CGAAGAGTTTGATTACATTAATTTCACTGGCATGGAGTATGTTGGCCGAGATGTACACCTAGTGCGGAGCTCTGATGCCGTGATTACCGTCGGCGGGCGCATGGGCAGTTTGCATGAACTGGCCACGGCTCTGGAGAGCCGCAAGGTGTGTGGTGTGCTGCTCGGATCGGGTGGCCTGGCTGACTATACGGCAACACTCCTCAGGCATATCGAAGCGCCAGGGAGCAAAGATGTGATTTTTGATACCGACCCAAAGCGCCTGGTGCAAAAAGTTATCGCGGCGCTTGATGCCAAGTATGCCGACTTTATCGCACCGCCCCGCGCACGAGTTGACGATGCAGTTGAGCGCGCGACACTTGCAAAGCGCCGTGGATAATATAATATAACGAGAGGAGAACATGGTTCGATGGAAGACAAAACGTTAAGCAACCAGCCAGCACCACAGCAGCGATCAAACCGAACGCTGTATAGTATCATTGCAGCACTTGGAGTCGCACTGCTGCTTGCGATTATTGGGCTAGTCGTGATGGCACTTCGGCCAAATAGCCAGTCACAGCAGAAAAAAGCCGACACCTCGCAGCAGGCACCTGCAGTAGCTGCCGCACCAACGACCTACAAGGCGGCAATTGACACATCGTTTGGCTATCCGCTGACATTTACATTTCCAGAAAAATGGACTATCGCACAAGGTATTGCTGGGCCGATGCCGCCAAATGCCGGCCAGGGTGCAACGACGCAGTCAATTGTACTCACTTCACCAAGTGGCAATGTGTCAGTCACGTACAAAATCGGTGCTAACAACCCAAAGCAAGCCGCCTGTAACGAGAAGACCATCGGTCAGTTTGCTGAGGTTGCGACAAAGTCTGTTCCTGGGCTCAGTATCGTGAATTTTGTCGAGTATACGGTCAGAAACTACAGTGAAGCCTATCCAAATGGTCCGTACTACGCGGGGCTCATGGAGACAAATACGGCACGAATCTTTGCGCCCGGTGCAAGTCTCTGTACTGCCCACGGTGCCAACACGGTGAAACTTGTGGATTCAAATGCCGTACAGCTGCTCGACGCGAGCATCTTTATCAAGGGTATTCATACGGTCAATGATTTTGCGACAGCGCAAAAAACCAACGAGTATATCGAAGCTACAAAGATTCTGCTTTCGACAGTGCACTAGGAATAGAGTGCTTCTCTGTGGCTACCAAGAAGTGGCTCTGTCAGGCATATCATCTTAGTCCGTCTCGCGATATACTAGAGAGATGAGTAAGTTTCGTCTATCTTCGACATATCAACCAACTGGCGATCAGCCGCGAGCGATTGCTGGGTTGATTGCGGGTCTCGAAAAAGGCGAGAAAGAACAAACACTACTCGGTGTGACTGGATCGGGCAAGACGTTTACGATGGCAAATATCATTGCCAATCGCAATGTCCCGACGCTAGTGCTCGCGCACAACAAAACATTGGCAGCGCAGTTGTATAGCGAGTTCAAGTCGTTTTTTCCAGACAACGAAGTACATTATTTCGTAAGTTATTTCGATTACTATCAACCGGAAGCCTATATTGCGAGTAGCGATACGTATATCGAAAAAGATAGCGCCATCAATGAAGAAATTGATCGTCTGCGGCATGCGGCTACGAGTGCACTGCTCACCAGGCGCGATACGATTATCGTGGCGAGCGTGAGCTGTATCTACGGCATCGGGTCACCAGATGATTATGCCGAGATGTCGATTACTGTGCAGCGCGGCGAGCGACGAGTCCAAGATAAATTTGTGCGCCAGCTCACAGACATCCAGTACCAACGCAACGATATTGATTTCTCGCGGGGAACATTCCGAGTGCGGGGAGACGTGGTTGATGTATTTCCGGCCGGTAGTGACACGGCATACCGTATCGAATTCTTTGGTGACGAAGTCGATCGCATCACGAATATCGATCCACTGACTGGTGAGATTTTGAACGAGCCCGAGTATGTGAAAGTCTTTCCATCGAGTCACTATGTCACGCCGAAGCAAAAGGTCGAACGAGCCATCGCCAATATCAAGCTGGAGTTCGAGTCCCGCCTCGCGTGGTTTGAAAAGCACGACAAATATCTCGAGGCGCAGCGACTCAGTCAGCGTACGAAATTTGACCTCGAGATGCTCGAGGAGACCGGGTTTGTAAAAGGCATCGAAAACTACAGCCGTTACCTCACAAATCGTGAGCCAGGTGAGCAGCCGGCCACACTGATGGATTATTTCCCCGATGATTTCTTGCTCTTCGTCGACGAAAGTCATGTGACATTGCCGCAAGTACGAGGCATGTACAACGGTGACCGGGCTCGCAAGGAAGTACTCGTCGAGTATGGGTTTCGACTGCCAAGTGCGCTTGATAACCGCCCGCTGAAGTTTGAAGAATTTGATCGTCACATCAACCAAGCGATTTTTGTCTCGGCGACACCTGGCCCCTACGAGAAAGAGCATACGCCAGAGCCAGTGCAGCAAATTATCCGTCCGACAGGACTCCTCGACCCACCAATCGAAGTGCGAAAAACCGAGGGTCAGATCGACGATCTCATCGCAGAGATTCGTGATCGCACCGCCAAGCATCAGCGCGTGCTGGTGACGACGCTTACCAAGCGCATGGCTGAGGACCTTAGTCAGCACTTGATCGATCTCGGTATGAAGACGGCCTATATCCACAGTGATATCGACACACTAGAGCGTGGTGATATATTGCGAGATTTACGAATGGGTGTATACGATGTGCTGATCGGCATCAATCTGCTACGCGAAGGCTTGGACTTACCGGAAGTCTCACTCGTGGCTATCATGGACGCCGACAAAGAAGGCTTCCTGCGCAGCGAAGGCGCACTCATCCAGACTATCGGACGCGCAGCGCGTCACGTCGATGGGCGGGTGATTATGTATGCCGACAATATGACCGAGAGTATGAAGCGCGCAATCAGCGAGACAAATCGCCGCCGCGATATTCAGCACGACTACAACCAGGAGCACGGCATCACACCACGTGGTGTCGACAAAGCTATCGACGAAGGCCTCCGTGCTATCATCCCACAAAAAGAAGACACCAAGAATAAGATAAATCTCAAGAAAATTCCAAAAGACGAATACGCGACACTCGCCAAAGACCTCGACGGACAAATGAAACTCGCCAGTGCAAACTTGGAATTTGAGCGCGCGGCCGAACTACGTGACCTCATCGCAGAAATAAAAGGTAAGATGACATGAGCCGTCTAAAGGTCGTCACCTGGAACGCTGAAGGGATGTTTGTCACAGGCAGCAAAACTCGTAGAGGTACGCCGCATGATGCGGTGGCTGTCATCAAAAAGCTCGATGCCGATATCGTGGCAGTCCCAGAGTTTGGCGTGTCAGGACAATTGTCGGAGGAAATTCGTCTGTCTCTTCACGCCCTTGGGTATCAGATTGTAGAGACTGCGTATGAAGATGGGCCGGGTTCGATGTATGGTATGGCGGTGCTGTCGCGGCTGCCAATCGTGTCGTCGCGGATTGTTCGACTCGCCGACCTGCGCAATGTGATTGAGCTCAAGGTGGTCGATGTCCACGGGCAGCAGTTGTATGTGCTGGCGGTGCATCTTGATGACCGAACTGAAGACGCGCGCTTGCAACAAATCGAACATGTCGTCACACTCGTGTCCGCGCACAGGTCGACTCCTTGTTTGCTGATGGGAGATTTTAATGCTATGGCGCACGGCTCTTATTTTGCAAAAGCCGCTAGAAGCAAGCTCGGGCGGAAACTCGCCGTTACATTGCCCCACGACAAGCTGCGCAGCATGGCGACTCGTGTCAACGAGATGGCACTCGGCACTACGATTGACTATCTCACAAAGCATAGTCATCTGCACGACCTTGATCCTGGCCGCAAACGGACAATATCTGCCCGCCAGCAAGGTGTCGAGTGGCTACCGCATCTGCGCCTCGCAAAAATCGACTGGATATTTGGGAGTAAGGAGTTTACTACCAAACACTACCGCGTCATGCGAGACGTGGGGTCCGATCATCGGCCGGTGTCAGCCGAGCTTACCTACTAATCTTGCGAGACAATGAGAACAGCGTAGGGTGGGAGAGAGAGTGTTGCGATTGCTTGGTCGTTGGTGGTGATGATGTCGAGTGGAATTTCTTTGAAATCGTTGCTGTAGCCGCGCCACGAGCTATTAAATCTGACCACCCAGCTACCTGCGAGCGGGAGAGTGAGTTGGTATTGCTCAAACAATTGCCCGCTACAGTTGGCGATGACGAGTACGTCGTCACCGCTGCCGCCTTTGTCCCAGCGGTGGAACGCGATGACGTTGTTGTGGTCGTCCTGGTGAAAGACGCTCGTGTGCTGGCCGATGAGGCCGCCGGTATTGCGGTGGGTGTTTGTGCGGAGATCAATCAAGTGCTGATGGGCAGTGACGATACCAGTATAGCGCTCAATATTATCCCAATCGAGTGCCTCCCAGTCGTTGAACGCGCCGTTTTGCAGAAACTCGCTGCCTTGGAGGAGCATCGGGATGCCTGGCGCCGTGAGCGCCAGAGCGTTGGCGAGGAGGAGTGTCTGGCGGGCGACGAGGCTGGCTGGGTCGCGCGGGGCAATCGATTCGTTGAGGCGCACTGAGCCGTTGGCCGCCGTATCATGCGAATCACTGAAGATTACTTTTTCAAACGCATTGCCGTTAAATGATTTTTCGAGCGCGTATCGAATACCGGCGAGGGTTTTTTGACCGTGCGTAGAAATACCCAGTGCGTCGCGGATGGCATGGGGAAATCCGAGTTCCCACTGCGCATCAAAGCCGCAGCCATTGTCGCTGCGCGGCTTGGTGATGAAGGGACTATTGGCGCAGTCCTCGGCGATAATCACGGCACGAGGATTGATTTTGTGCGCCAGTGTCACGATATCTTGCATGAGATACCACGCGTCGGGTATATCATGCGCTGGGTCATTGTCGTGACCCTCGGTATTGCGCATGTAGATGGTTGAGTCGATGCGCAGGCCATCGAGGTGGTAGTCGGTCAGCCACATGGTGATATTGTCGAGGATAAACTGACGTACTTCAGGGCGGCCATAATCTGGTCGTCCGCCCCACGGCGTGTCGCCGCGCTCGTCGTTGTAGAAATAAATCCCGCCGCGGTCGTGTTCGCTCCAGCCGTCAAATTGCCAGAGGTCAGTCTGGGTCGAGAAATGATTGTAAACGACATCGAGAATCACGCCGATACCGCGCTGGTGGGCTTCACGGACAAAGCTCATCAGCCCATACCGACCGCCCATCATCGCTTCGACACTGTAGATGTAGTTGGGCGCGTAGCCCCAGCCGTTGCTATAGGCCATGCTGGTGACAGGCATCAGTTCAATCATATTGATGCCTAGGCTTTGGAGGTAATCGAGTTTTTCGATGGCCGTGTCGAATGTCCCAGGCGTCGCGGCGTCGGGTCGGTTGAAGGTGCCGATATGAAGTTCGTAGATGATTTGCTCCTCGACAGGCGGCGGCACGAACGCATCGTCTTGCCAATCAAAACTATCATCGACGATGACCGAAAGCCCTTTGTCGCTACTGGTGATAGCGCGTGCTCTCGGGTCGTTTTTTTCGACGATACTGTGACCAGTATCGATGAGATATTTGTAGACATGACCAGGTTCGACACCGCTAATTGTGATAGACCAATAGCCGTCATGTTCGCTTGCCAGTGCGAGCTCGCCATTGGGTGTGAAAGTTCCCGCGATTGATACGCCCACAGCAAACGGCGCCCAGACGCGAAATTCGCCACTGGTACCACGGAGTGTGACGCCGAGTTTCTTTTTTATTTGATGAGGCATCTCTCAATACAGTATAAACCATAAGAGTCATGCGACAAACTGGTGCATAGAGGAGCAGAATGCGATATACTAGATGGTAATGAGCACGATTTCTTCAGATGATGTGCGCCATCTCGCGCAGTTAAGTAGTTTGCAGTTGAGCGACACTGAGGTTGCTGATTTGCAGACCGATCTCGCAAATATTTTGACCTATATCGAGCAGCTCGGCCAGCTCGATACGACGGGTGTGGTGCCGACCTACCAAGTGACAGGCCTCGAGAATGTCTGGCGAGATGATAGCGTGCAGACGAGCGAAGTGACACGAGAAGAGCTACTTGCGCTTGCCCCAGAGCAAGCGTCACATAGTGTAAAGGTACCAAAAGTATTATGAGCGGGCGTATCGCACCATTAGCTGCTGCAGTGCAAACCGGCAAGACAACAGCGCGAGCCGAAGTCGAGAAGGCCTTGGGAAAAGCCAAGTCGACGGAAGAGTATCATGCGCTGCTGAGCTTGACGGAAGCACGAGCGTTGGAGCGAGCTGACGAGATCGATGCACGTATCAAAAAGGGCGATACGGTCGGCGTACTCGCCGGTGTACCATTCGTCGTGAAGGATAACTATCTCGCATTTGGTGCACCGACGACTGCTGCGAGCAAGATGCTAGAGAACTTCGACGCGCCACTTCAGGCGACCGTCGTCGAGAAGCTCGAGGCAGCGGGCGCAATTTGTATCGGCAAGGCAAACCTTGACGCATTTGCACATGGTGGATCGACCGAAAACTCAGCGTTTGGTGTGACCAAAAACGCTATCGATACAACCAAAGTCGCCGGTGGCTCGAGCGGTGGTTCGGCTGTCGTGACGGCGCTGGACGTCGTGCCGTTTGCGCTAGGGAGCGACACGGGCGGTTCGATTCGTCAACCTGCGAGTTTCAACGGTATCTACGGCATGAAGCCAACCTATGGCATGAGTAGCCGCTATGGAGTAGTCGCGATGGCGAGTAGCACTGACTGTATGGGGTGCTTCACGACATCTGCTGAAGACGCCGCGCTAGTGCTGAGTGTGATGGCAGGACAAGATCCAAAAGACATGACGACGCTACCTGACTATTTCCAGCCGACAGCTGACGTCAAACCAGGTCTCAAAATCGGCATCATCGCCGAAACGATGAATGATGGTGTCGACGACGAAGTGCGCCGCGCCACCGAGCGCTACGCTGAGCGGCTCCGTATAGCCGGCCACACGGTCGAGACGGTCAGTCTGCCAACTTCTCCGATGGCACTTGCTATGTACTACATCATCGTTCCTGCAGAAGTATCGAGCAACCTAGCGCGCTATGACGGTGTGCGATTTGGTCGCCGTGCTGAGGGTGCGCAAACACTCGCGGAGCTCTATGGTCGCTCACGCGACGAAGGCTTTGTCACCGAAAATAAGCGCCGCATCATGATTGGTAGCTATGTGCTCTCAAGTGGATACTTCGATGCCTATTATCAGCAGGCCCAAAAAGCTCGCACGTTGCTCATCAACGAATTTGATGAATTATTTACTAATTACGATTTCCTCCTGACGCCAACTGCACCGACAGCGGCCTTTGGTATCGGCGATAACACCAGCGACCCGGTCAAGATGTATCTCAGCGACGTCATGACGGTACCGGCAAGTCTGGCTGGTGTCCCAGCGATTAGCGTGCCGGCGGGCAAGACGCATGATGGTTTGCCTATCGGCGTACAGCTCATCGGCCCAATGAAATCTGACGCTGGCCTCTTGGCGCTAGCGGGAAGTATGGAGCAGTCCAATGGATAACATGGCAAACATTCTCTTGCTTATCGGTATATTGCTCGTCGCTGTTGTCGGGGTGATATTCCTCATGAACGGTATGAAATCTGGCAAACGACTAGACGTCAAGACGTATCAGGCGAAATGGCTCGCTATCGAGAGTAGTCTCGCCAAAGACAATCCTGCTAGTTGGCAGTTGACGGTGATGAATGCTGACAAGCTACTTGACAAAGCCCTGCGAGAGCGTGGATTCAAAGGCACAACGATGGGTGAGCGTATGAAATCTGCACAGACTACCTGGAAAAACGCCAATCACGTCTGGAGTGCACACAAGATTCGCAATCAACTCGCCCACGAAACCGACGCACGCATCACCTACGAGCTCGCTGCACGCTCGCTGGCGGCATTCAAACAAGGTTTGAAAGATTTGGGAGCGATATAATGACAGTCACACAAGAACAGCTCGATCAGTACGCGATGACCATCGGTATCGAGTGCCATGTGCAGCTCGCGACGGCGACAAAATTATTTAGCCCTGCCGACAACGATGCACGCGATGCTGAGCCAAACAGCATGGTTCACCCGATTGACTACGGACTCCCGGGTATGTTGCCGGTCCTCAACCGTCACGCTGTTGACCTCGCGATTCGGGCTGGCAAGGCATTAAACGCTCCAATTGCGCGAGTCAGTCGATTTGATCGCAAGCATTATTTCTATCCAGACCTGCCAAAAGGCTACCAGACCACGCAGATGTACCAGCCGATTATCGAAGCGGGGTATATCGATGCACCACTCGAAGATGGCACGACAGTCCGCGTGCGGATTCACCATGCACACATGGAAGAAGATGCCGGCAAGCTGACGCATTTTGCTGACTATAGTCTCGTCGACCTCAATCGCGCTGGCACACCACTCATCGAAATTGTGTCTGAACCTGACGTTCATAGTGCTGCCGAGGCAAAGGCCTATGCCACTGAGCTCTATCGCCTCATGACCTATGCCGGTGTGACGCACGGCGATCTCTATCATGGCAATATGCGATTTGATGTCAACATTAGCGTGGCAAAAAAAGGCGCAACCGAACTCGGCAAACGTGCTGAGGTAAAAAACCTCAACAGCTTCCGCAGTGTCGAGCGCGCGGCAGACTTTGAGTTTCGCCGCCAAGTCGAGTTGCTTGAGCGCGGTGAGCGCGTCGTACAGGAGACTCGTGGCTGGAGTGACGACAAACAAATCACCACCAGTCAGCGCAGCAAAGAAGATGCCCAAGATTACCGCTATATGCCCGACGCGGATATCCCGCCGATAGTCCTCACGACAGAAGAAATCGAGAGGATTCAGTCAGAAGTGCCGATGCTGCCGCCTGAGTATCGTGCCAAATGGGCGAGTATGAACGTCGATAGTTCGGTGGTAAATTCGCTACTGGCGACGCGTGCGTATGCCGATATGGTGACGAGTATCCAGGCCGAGCAAGGTGACGCAGTGGCGCGGCGCGTGGCCAACTGGTTCAGCAGTAATGTCGGTGCACATAACGACGATGAGCTCGCAGCAAGCGACGTGACGCTACCGAGTCAGGCAGACTTAGTTTCGCTAGCAACCATGACCGAAGAAGCTGAACTGTCGAGCACCGCTGCCAAAGACATTTTCAACGAACTACTAAACGGCGCGACGGATCCACGCGCGCTCGCCGAGCAAAAGAACTTACTGCAAGTGAGTGACGAAGGCGCGATCGCAGCCATTGTCGACGAAGTCCTAGCTGACCCCGCTAGCGCTACCAGTATCGCCGATATCAAAGCCGGCAAAGACAAAGCTATCGGCTACCTGGTGGGGCAAATCATGAAAAAATCTCAAGGCAAAGCCAACCCAGCGTTAGCCCAAAAACTGATACGCGAAAAACTATAAGGGAGGGGATACATGAAACGACCAACAAAAGCCATCATCGCCGCCGCAGGGTTTGGCACGCGGTTTTTGCCGCAGACCAAGGCGATGCCCAAGGAAATGATGCCGCTCATCGATAAGCCAATTATCCAGTATGTCGTCGAAGAACTCGTCGCAGCTGGTGTCAAGGATATTATCATCGTCGGTTCAAGTACGAAACGTGCCATCGAAGATCATTTTGATATGCCAAGCGAAGAGCTGATGGCAAATCTGCGCGCGGGTGGTGAGAAAAAACGCCCGCTTATCGAGCAAATCGAAGCAATCGCTGACCTGGCGAATTTTATCTACCTACGCCAAAAAGGACCGTATGGCAATGCTACTCCGCTGGCCTGTGCAGCGCATCTCGTCGCACCAGATGAATCATTTTATTACACTTTTGCAGATGACTTTTTCGTGGCGAGTCCGAGCCGGTTTGTACAAATGGCTGAGGTCGCCGAGCAGTATGACGGCGCGGTGCTATCATGCAAAAAGTCAACCAGCGATGATGAGTATGAAAAGTACGGGTATGCCGCAGGCGAGATGGTCGACGACGGTATCATCAAGATGTCATCAATCGTCGAGAAGCCGGGCAAAGATACGGCGCCGTCCGACCTCGCGAGTGTCAGCAGCTACTTGCTGCCTGGCAAATTTTTTAGCTATCTCGAAGGTGCCAAGGAAAAGTTTGATGGTAACGGTGAGTTTACATTTCAGCCGATTATGCAAGCTATGATTGACGACGGTCACCAATTCTACGCCAGAGAGATCAAGAACGGGGCATTCTACGATACCGGTGATAAGCTCGAGTATCTAAAGACCGTGATTGATTTTGGACTAGACCATCCGACGCTCGGCCCGGCACTCCAAGAGCACATGCAGTCACGTCTTCGTTCGCGTATCGAGTGAAGTATTTCACAAACAGCCGGCGCAAGAGGGTGCTATACTATACATAGTGCTGTGAACACACAGCCCGTAAACGCAAAGGAGCTCGCATCCCATGGACTGGGCACAAGTTCTCGTGATTATATTGGCAGTGTTTTTAGCAATCTTTTTGGTGCTCGCCATCATACTGGTTGCGCTGCTAATCAAAGTCACCAAACAAATTCGCTCTATCACTGCCACGGCTGAAAAAACAGCCCTGAAGTTTGAGAGCGTTGCGACAAACGCGGCGACATTTACGTCACCAGTTGCGCTCGCAAAAATTGTTAAATCATTTATCACTAATAAGTAGGAGGACAAGAATATGTCAAAAGCTAAATTCGCTCTCGGTGCACTTCTCGGTGCAGCAGCAGGTGTTGTCGCAGGAATTCTCTCGGCACCAAAGTCAGGTAAAGAAACTCGTGCTGACCTCAAAGCAAAAGCTGACGAGATGAAAAAAGAGGCTGACAAAAAAGCTACCGAAGTCAAGAAGCAAGGCGAAAAAGTCTATGCTGACACTCGCAAGCAAGTCGAATCAGCAGTCAAAGAAGGCAAGAAGACCGTAGAAGACTACCGCAGCCGTGCAGAACGCGCTGTCGATAGTGCAAAGTCTGAGCTCAAAGACGACGTAAAGAAATAGACTCTCGTCGCGAAAAGCGCCTTTACGATAGTCGAGGCGCTTTTTTAATTACTATAAATATGCGACACTAGAGTCATAAACAGGAAGAGTAGCAGTATGAAAAAATCTTTTTGGACTAAGCTTAAGCAAAGCGTCAAAGATGGTAACGAAAAGGGTGCGCGTGAATCAGTGCTCGAAGATCTTTTTAATGATTTCAATCGCAATCGATTCGCAGTGTATAAGTTTAATTTTTTTCGAGGAATATTTTTCGGACTCGGGTCGGTGCTTGGCGGCACAGTAGTGATCGGTCTCGTGGTGTGGCTATTGAATCTCACGGGACATCTCGTGCCTGGCGTTGCTGGATTTGTCGACCACGTGGTCGAGCTGATGCAATCTACCAAGCAGTAGTTCTCTACGCGCTGTGAGCCCACCCCCGCTTCGCATTTCATCATCGTACCCGTAAATGATATACTGATAGATAGTAAATGGGGGAACATACTGAGAAAGTTGCGACAAATAACGCTTCGCTTTTGCCGAGTGATTTTGTTCATTTACACAACCATACCCACCATTCACTCCTCGATGGATTGACCAAAATCCCTAAGCTCGTCGAAAAAATCAAAGACTACGGCATGCTGGCGACAGCGGTTACCGACCACGGGACGATGAGCGGCATTCTCGAGTTTTACAAAGCCGCCGTTGACGGCGAGATTAAACCGATTCTCGGTATCGAAGCCTATGTGGCCGCCCGCTCACGCCATGACCGCGACCCCGCCAAAGACAAGGCACGCTACCACTTGACACTCCTGGCTATGAACGACCAAGGGTATCGTAACTTGATGAAGCTGAGTACGCTCGCAAATCTCGAAGGCTTTTACTACAAGCCGCGCATGGACCATGAAATCCTCGAGCAGTACAACGAAGGCGTGATAGCACTCAGTGGCTGCGCTAGTGGCGAAGTCGGCGAGCTGCTGCGAGCTGACGACTATGCGGGTGCAAAAGAAAAAGCAGCGTGGTACAAGTCTGTATTTGGTGATCGCTACTATCTCGAGATACAAGATCACGGTCATCCCGATGCGCCGTATACGTGGCCGGTGCAAGCCAAAATCAACGAAGGCTTGATGCGCCTCAGCAAAGAACTCGATATCCCCTGCGTCGTCACTTGTGACGGGCACTACCTCACACATGAGGACCAAGACACACATGAGATATTGCTCTGCGTCGGTACGGGTTCGTTCCTTAGCGACGAAAAGCGCATGAGCCTCAAGGAGTTTGAGCTGCATGTGACTGATCCGAAGGACATCATCGAGCGATGGGGCAAGGACAATCCTGAATTTATCACTAATACCAAAGCGATAGCTGACCGCTGCAACGTCAATATCGAACTTGGGCAGATTCTCATTCCAAAATTTCCCGTACCCGATGGCAGTAGTGAGCACGACTACCTATTGCAACTGACCTATAGCGGTCTTGCGGTGCGCTACCTTGGTATGGAGCTTGAGCAAGCAAATGCACTCAGTATCGAAGACATCATCGCGAAGCTCGACGACCGAACTCGTGAGCGAGCCGAAATGGAGCTCGGTGTCATGAAGAAAATGGGCTACGAAGGCTATTTCTTGATTGTGCAGGATTTTATCAACTGGGGCAAAGATCAGGGCATTATCTTTGGTCCGGGTCGTGGTTCGGCAGCAGGCTCTATCGTGGCATATGCGCTCAATATCACTGATCTCGATCCACTCAAGTACGACTTGCTGTTTGAGCGCTTCCTCAACCCCGATCGTATCTCGATGCCGGACATCGACATCGACATCCAAGACACGCGTCGCGACGAAGTGATTCAGTATTGTGCCGAGAAGTACGGCGAAGCGAGAGTTGCAAATATCGTGACTTTTGGCAAAATGGCAGCTCGTGCGGCAGTTCGGGACGTGGCCCGTGTGTTGCAGGTGCCGTATGCCGAGGCCGATCGCTTCAGCAAGATGATTCCGCCGCCAGTGCAGGGCAGGCACATTCCGCTCAGCGTCAGCGTGAAGGAAGATCAAGATTTGCGCCGCGAATACGAAGAAAATGCGACCGCAAAAGAAGTCTTTGACTATGCAATTCGCCTCGAAGGTACGATTCGGAGCCACGGTGTGCACGCTGCCGGGGTGGTGATTGCCCCCGACGACATCGTGAACTATGTCCCGCTCGAAATGGCCCAAAAAGGCGTCGTCGCGACGCAGTACCCAATGGGCCCCGTCGAAGACCTCGGGCTGCTCAAGATGGACTTTCTCGGACTCAGCAACCTCACGATCATCAAAAATACCTTGCGTATCATCAAAAAAGTCTACAAAGAAGATATTGATCTCGCTGCGATTCCGCTCGAAGACACCAAGACATACGAACTGTTTCAGCGTGGTGACACGACAGGCGTATTTCAGCTTGAGTCCGCCGGGATGAAGCGCTATCTCCGCGAACTAAAGCCTAGTGTATTTGACGATATTATCGCCATGGTTGCGCTATATCGCCCAGGCCCGATGCAGTTTATCGATAGCTTCATCAAACGCAAGCACGGCGAGGAGAAGATTGTCTATCTGCATCCTGGCATGGAAAATTCGCTCAAAAACACCTACGGTATCCTCGTCTACCAAGAGCAGTTTATGCAGATTAGTAAAGAGTGGTGTGGATTTACCGGCGGGCAGGCAGACACGCTGCGCAAAGCTGTGGGCAAGAAAAACATCGATCTCATGCGCAAAGTGAAAGTTGATTTCGTCAAAGGTGCTGTGGAAGTCGGCGGTGCGACGCAGGAAGTTGCTGAGACATTTTGGGAGCAGCTCGAAGAATTTGCGAACTACTGTTTCAACAAAAGTCATGCAGCGTGCTACGGACTGATTGCTTATTGGACTGCGTATCTCAAAGCGCATTACCCAGACGCGTTTATGGCAGCACTCATGACGAGTGACGCTGACAATATCGACCGACTGGCTATCGAAATTAACGAGTGTAAGCATATGGGGCTGGCAGTGCAGCTACCTGACGTCAACGAATCATTTGTGGAATTTGCAGTCGTGCCGGGCAAACAGCAAGTGCGCTTCGGGATGGCAGCGGTGAAAGGCGTCGGCGTGGCGGCAGTCGAAGAAATTATTCGTGCACGGTCGGCTGATGGTAAGTTTGCGTCGGTTGAAGATTTTGCAAAGCGTGTCAGTACGAGTCGCGTCAACAAAAAAGCATGGGAAGCGCTCATCAAGGCTGGTGCATTTGACACACTAGGTGACCGCAGTGATTTGCTATTTAACCTCGAACATATCTTGGCATTTGCCAGTAAGCTCCAGAAAGAGGCGCTTAGTGGACAGACGGATTTGTTTGGCGCACTGATTTCGAGTGGTGGCGACGAGCTGATGCCGTCAATTGAGCTCCGTAGTGCGCCTGCCAAGTATACCGACAAAGAGCAGCTCATGTGGGAGCGCGAGTTGATGGGACTCTACATTTCGGCGCATCCTCTCGACAATTTTGATGCGTTTTTTGAGGAGCAGACGATTCCGCTCCGTAGTGTTTCGGCCGCAATCGATGGACAGAAGGTAACAGTTGGTGGGATTGTCACGACAGTGCGGACGATTGTGACAAAGAGCGGTAGTAAGATGGCGTTTGTCGGTATCGAGGACAAGACAAATGAATGCGAAGTGATCGTATTTCCGAAGTTGTACGAACAACTCGGTGATGCGCTGCGCCAAGACATCGTGCTCAAAGTCACCGGTGCAGTCAATGCCCGCGACCGCGATGGCAACATGACCGATGATGCCAAACTCATCGCCGACGAAATCAGCACCGTCAGTGACAGTGAGCTCGCTAGCTATGAGAGCCATGGGCGCAAGATGGCAGCACCCACTGGTCGAGCAACAGTCACTCGCAAAAAATATCCCGCAAAAGCCACGACTGCAAAACCTATCACCGCGACCATGCCAGCACAAGTCGAAGTAGCTGCTTTTGTACCAAAGACTCTGTATGTGCAAGTTGCCGATCCCAATAATCATGAGGCGCTCCTCGCGCTGAAAAAAACCTGCAACAGCTATCCAGGTGAGTCTGATGTTATCTTGGTGCTGGGCGCAGCCAAAGAGTCTGCAGTGAGGCTGCCATTTCGTGTCGAAGCAGAGGATGCATTGCTCGCAAAACTGAGTGAACTTCTCGGCACCGATGCCGTCGCGCTTAAATAGTTAGCGCATAGAGCGCGATGCCAGCAGCGACGGAGACGTTGAACGATTCTTTTTGTCCGTGCATAGGGATCTCAAGGATAGATTCACATTGCTCTAGTAACTCAGGCTCGATGCCGTGGACTTCTTCGCCGAGCAGAAGTGCGATTTTTTCTGGTGGACGATAGTCGCGGAGAGAGACCGATTGTTCGTCCTGCTCGAGTGCGACTAGGGTATAGCCCGCTAGTTCTGGGCACGCTAGGTCTAGCGTCTCGCGGTAGGCAAATGGTACGAGTATTTCAGCGCCGAGCGCAGTTTTGTGGATTTGACTCAAAATCTTCTCTGATATATGCGGTAAACGCGTATCATTTTTGACTGGCGGATGGGGTGTGTATCCACTCAGAATGAGCTTCTTCACGCCGAAGCCTTCGCAGGTGCGAAAAATACTTCCGACGTTGTGGGTGGAACGGATGTTGTGGGCGATGACGATGAGTTCGGGCATTTTATGTATTATGTATTTTTTTGGGATAAATAACAAATAGTCTTCTCTTTACATAGAACCAATCCTTACTTTTGCTTCGTCAAAAGTAACAAAACCGACTCACTTTGGGCTCAAAGTGAGTCAAAAGCCTGGAGCGGCTTCAGCCCGCGATGTGTTTCGCGCTCGGTAGTCTCGAACTTGTCTGCGCGCGGAGCAAAGCT
>CAZOOQ010000002.1:0-53002 GCA_964581485.1 uncultured Candidatus Saccharibacteria bacterium | reverse complement strand
CATCCCACCCTGGAAGGGCATAGCGTGACCCACCTCACAACATATGGAGGTCCGCTGGACAAAGGGGTTAGTATACGCATAGCACTTTCTAGCGGTGCAACAGTGGAGGGTAGATTACTATTACACATGCTATGCGCAACCTAACATAGTGGATTCACCTCTCTAGGAGGTGTTTCCTGTTAGAATAGGGGGTATAAGGTGCTTGATTTTACCTTTCGGCTCATCAATCATTTACGATATTAGCACACACTTGACAAGAAGTCAATACTTTCTATCATAAATTATATGAAAATCAATCAAATCTCCCCTCAAGACAATGCTTTCACTAAGGTGTTGAGTAACATTGCCAAACCACCAAAAAGCTTATACTTTATGGGAAAACTGCCGGAAACTCGCCGCCCAGCTGTGGCTATCGTGGGGACGCGCAAGCCAACAAAGTACGGCAAAGAGGTGACCGAGCGCTTCGCCTACGAGCTCGCGAGCAAGGGGATTGTAGTAGTAAGCGGCCTAGCTCTCGGGGTCGACGCTCTAGCACATAGCGCTGCGCTTGACGCTGGCGGCACGACACTTGCGGTACTGGCCAACACCTTGCCGGATATTCGCCCCAGTGCAAATCGCGACATCGGTGAGCGTATGCTGGCACAAGGTGGCGCAATCATCGCAGAGCACGGCGAGGGCGACGACTATCTATTTGGCTCGTGGAGCTTTCTCGAGCGCAACCGCATCGTCTCCGGCCTCGCTGACGCTATCCTCATCACCGAGGCGGGCGCGCGCAGCGGCACGCTCAACACCGCCGCTCACGCGCTCGAACAGGGCAAGGAAGTCTTCGTCGTGCCGGGCAATATCACCAGTCCGATGAGCACCGGCTGCAACTACCTCATCAAACAAGGCGCGCATATCGTCACCTCTGTCGATGATATCCTCGACATCATCGCGCCCAATCTGCTAACTCCGCAAGCCAGCCTGGCGCTCGGCAATACACCACTCGAAACAGCGGTCATCACTTGTCTCCAAGCTGGCATGCGCGACGGCGATGACATGCAGCAAGATATCGGCTGCAGTGCCACCGACCTGAGTGTTGCACTCACCATGCTCGAGGTAAACGGCACCATCCGCGCACTCGGCGCCAATCAGTGGACACTGCGCTAGCTAGGCTGCCAGCGCGTAGAGCCGACGGACTTCCGCGCCGCTCACATCTGCCATGAGCTCATACCGCCAAGTAGTCGCGAGGTCAATCAAACGCGAATCTTCGTCCTCAGTCTCAAGCTCAGCCATCAGCGCATCGACAACTTCAATCATCTCGAGTAAATCAACCAGTAGCTCTTCGGGTGTCTCACGTGGATACTGCGCAAAGTCCGGATGTCGCGTCGTTAGCTCTTCGATGACCCAATCTTGGATCGCTTTTGCGTATTTCTTGTCGCTTTCAGCCATCTCGGTAAATGCCTGATGAAATACATCGTGCGCTACAGCAGCTCGCTCTTCGAGTTCACGCCAGTCGACAAGCCGCGCAACAGGCATACCCTCAGCGAGTGCTTGCTCAATCCGCTCTAAATCTACCGCAAGCGCTGACAAGCGTTCTTGTGGTGCCGGAATATACAAATCACTATCAGTCTCTTCTGTCAGGACTAGCTCGTAGAGCCTGCTTGCCGCAAGAGAGCCATAGCCGTCCCAGTGGTCCGGGTGGTAGTCATCGTCGCGACGACCTTGCATTTCGGTATAGCTGACACTCATATACTGCGCGTACTCACTAGTGTTAGTTTGTATTTTAGGCACGATTCGATGTTTGTTTCGAAAAAATGTCTGCTTCCTTTATACCGCTCATGGTATCTTGTGTCAAGAGGTGAACGAATATGTTACACTGGGCTCATGAATTTTCGCCTCGAAACCCCAGCCACACTGTGTGCCGATATCGCAGCGAGCGCCGCAACTCACCCTGGCACCAGACTCACTGCGGATCAGATCGCAGACGTCCTCTACGTCACCGCAAAAGATATCGTCGGTGCTGAAAATTTTGAACGGCCACTCGATAGTGACAAGCTCATCGAGCTCCAGCGCACCCTCGGACATCTCGCCGAGTTTGCCGCTGCGCACTGCTATCCATCTCACGAGTAGCGCTTGCATTTATATGGACGACCAAGTACTATAAGCCACTGTTGTTTGGCGAAAACCGCCAACGTTATATATAGTAAAGGCATAGTATGAGCAAGAACCTCGTCATCGTAGAGAGCCCCGCAAAGGGAAAAACCATCGAAAAATACCTTGGAAAAGATTTCACGGTACTCTCGAGCGTTGGCCATATTCGCTCTATCGCCAAGAAAACAAAAGACGGCACGCCACCGATAGACACAGCCAACGGCTTCAAAACGGTGTATGAGATTGATCCAGACAAGAAAAAAGTCATCGCAGAACTCAAAAAAGCCGTCAAAGCCGTCGGTGCCGCCAATGTCTGGCTCGCAACCGATGAAGACCGTGAAGGGGAGGCTATCGCGTGGCACCTGTGTGAAGTACTCGGTCTCGATCCCGTGACGACCAAGCGCATCGTCTTTCACGAAATCACCAAATCTGCCATCGAAGAAGCTATCAAACATCCCCGTACTGTCGATATGAAGCTCGTCGAGGCCCAACAAGCGCGTCAGATTCTCGACCGTATCGTGGGGTTCGAGCTGAGTCCCGTCGTCTGGCAAAAAGTCCCCGGCGGCAAGTCTGCTGGGCGCGTACAAAGCCCGGCTGTGCGACTACTCGTCGAGCGTGAGCGCGAGATTACCGCCTTTGAAGGTAGTTCTCAGTTCAAGGTCACTGCGGTGTTTGTGCATGGCAAAGACGAAGTCAAAGCCGAGCTCAAACAGCGCTTTGACACCGAAGGCGAAGCGAGCGAATTCTTGACTTCGCTTGATGGAGCGAAATTTAGCGTGACAAACGTCACCAAAAGCCCCAGCACGCGCAACCCAGCCGCACCGTTCACCACCAGCACATTGCAGCAAGAGGCTAACAGCAAGCTCGGCTTCAGCAGCAAAGCCACCATGACTGCCGCCCAGAAACTCTACCAAGAGGGTAAAATCACCTACATGCGTACCGATAGCGTCAATTTGTCTGGCCAAGCCATCGCTGCAGCGACCGAATTTATCAAGCGCCTCTATGGTATCGAGTACAGCCATGTGCGCAAATTCAAAACCAAGTCTGCCGGCGCTCAGGAAGCCCACGAAGCCATCCGCCCGACCGACATGAGCCGCGAAACCGCCAGCAACAACGAGTACGACCAGAAACTCTACGACCTCATCCGCCGCCGCACCCTCGCCAGCCAGATGGCAGCAGCGAAGCTGGAGAATACGACGATTACGATAGCAATTAGCAATGAGCAATTGAATCGCAAATCGCAAACTGCTAATTCATCGCCAATTGCCAATCGCCAATTGCCAATTAACCTTGTATTCGAAGCCAAAGGTCAAGTCGTACTCTTCGATGGCTTCCTGCGCGTCTACGGTGGCGGCAAGGAAGACGCGATACTACCCGCCATGACCGCCAGCGATACCCTCAACCCTCACACCATCGAGGCCCGCCAAGTATTTGCCCGCCCACCAGCTCGCTACACCGAAGGCGCACTCGTCAAGAAGCTCGAAGACCTCGGTATCGGCCGTCCGAGCACCTACGCCACCATCATCAACACCGTCCAGGCTCGCGGCTACGCCGAAAAAGGCGAGGATGAGGGCCAGCCTCGCGACATCATCAGGTTAGAGTTAAGAGACAAGAGGCAAGAGGCAAGAGACGAAAATGCGTTACGCGACGATAGCTCATTTATCGCCGCAGGCGATACAGTTTCCACTCCTGACTCATACCTCCTGACTCTTGACTCTGGTGATTTCACACTTCATCGCGAAATCATCCAAGAAAAAACTGGCAGCAACCGCGGCAAACTCGTCCCAACGCCTGCCGGAGAACTCATTAGCGACTTCCTCGGCGACCACTTTGAACAGGTCATTGACTATGGATTTACCGCAGACGTAGAGGAGCGCTTTGATAGCATCGCGACCAACCAATTAGAGCGAAACGCTATGCTCGAAGCCTTTTATACACCGTTTCATGAACTCGTTGCCAAATCAGGCGACATCGACCGCAGCAAAGTAGGTAACTCGCGCGAAGTCGGCACCGACCCAAAGACCGGCAAAATCATCATCGCGCGCTTTGGTCGTTTCGGCCCCATGCTCCAGCTCGGTACCACCGAGGGCGATGACAAGCCCGACTTTGCCCCCATGCCACGCGGCGCAAAGATAGAGAGTGTCACCCTCGAGCAAGCACTCGAAGCCTTCAAACTGCCGCGCCTCGTTGGCAAAACACTTGATGGGCAAGATATCCGCGCCAATGTCGGGCGTTTTGGTCCATTTATTCAGATAGGTACTAAAACAAAGACAACCAAACCTCTCTACGTCAGCCTCAAAGAAGATGACCCGCATGACATTACCGAAGACAAAGCCCGTGAATTGTACGCTGCTAAACTGCAAGCCGAAGCCGAAAAAAATATTGCCGATTTTGGTTCAATCAAGGTGCTCAATGGCCGATTTGGCCCCTACATTACCGATGGCAAAAAAAATGCCAAAATACCCAAAGATACCGACCCGAAATCAATTACCGAAGCAGAGGCAAAAAAACTGCTCACCGAAGCACCAGCTAAATCCGCTCGCGGTCGCACACGCCGCGCCCCACGCGCGACGGTCAAGCGCACGCGCAAGAAGTAGTTGCACATAGACAAAACACGCTTACGCGAGTATAGTATGTCGAGTTGTTTTAGCACCCACCCTTCTAGCGAAAGGTACGTCTCATGACCGACCCGCAAGTTCTCGAGTTCGAGCGCGACCGCGAAGAAATCCTCGCCGGGGCAGTTCCGGTGCACGCGTCGATATTTCCGCCACAGCCAAAGCCACAAGACCCGCTCCACCTTCACGTCGAGCGCATCCCGGCGCTTCCTGGCACCAACCCGGCCATCCTCTCTGGCGGCCTCGGTGGCGGCATCTACTGACGCTGAAGCAACATTCGGGAGGGCGTCGCACCTCGGCGCCCTCCCCACAACACACTTAGCCACACGTTGCACCATATAGCAGGTGCTTATTTTTTGTCACACATAGCCTGCAGGGAGCTAGGTTTTGCGATTTTTAGAAAATATGGTGCATTTAGGTGCAGCATATTTTTATATATTTCACAATTTACACAGGGGTGGTATTTGACTCATTATTTTTTTATGCTCAGCCTCACCATAGTTTTCCACATTAAAAAGTCTCAAAAAAGTATTTACCATAAGCGTCGATATTGTGGTACAATAAATATAGAAGATTTAGGGTTTGACAATTAGAAAATATTGTTCTATAATCAAACATGAATTGTATATCAACAATAAGTTCCCGGTAGGTGAGGCGACAGGGAAGACGGAGACACTACCAGATGAGCGAGCCTGCATCAAAAGATACTGCAGCAACCCTTAAGTCAGCTGTACAGGAAATCCTGAAGGCAATCGATCAAGAGCGAGAGCGTGAAATTATCACACGCCGATTTGGTTTGTTTGATCGTCGTGAAACTCTGGAGCAAATCGGTGAACTCCTCGGCATCACCCGCGAGCGCGTCCGTCAGCTCGAAAAAGCCATCCTGATCCGCCTCAAAATCGCTGCTAGCGAAGGCAACATCGCTGCCATCCACGACATAGAACGCCTCATCGTCCGTGACCTCTCCGAAAACGGCCGAGTTGGTCGTATCCAAGACGTGGCAAACCGCATCACCGGTAGCAAGTCTGCCAGTGCTACGACTAAAGCACACATCGCATTTGTCTCCGAGCTCTCACCCAAGCTCACCGTCGTCAACGAGAATGACAACTACCACCACGGAGTCGGTATGGTCGAAAACGGTGACGAAAAGAAAGTCCGCGGCCAAGTCGACACTATCCTCAAGACCATCAAAAAACATGGTCAGCCTGTCGATATCGAAGCCCTCCACGATATGCTCACTCTCGAGAGCCCGAGCCAAGTCCGCGCAACTGCGAGCCTCAGCAAGGGTCTTGCTAGCCTCAAAGACGTCTGGGGTCTCGTCAAGTGGCCGACCGTCAACCCAAAGAACATCCGCGACAAAATCTACGTCATCCTGGCCGACACTGGTAAGCCACTACACTTTAGCACCATCGCCAAGCAGATCAAAAATAGCGACTTCAAACGCAAAGACGTCACCACGCAGGCTATCCACAATGAGCTCATCAAAGACAAGCGCTTCGTCCTCATCGGTCGCGGCATCTACGCCCTTGAAGAATGGGGCTACGCCAAGGGCACCGTCTCTGACATCATTGCCAAGGTCCTCAAGAAAGCAGGCGAGCCACTCCACCGTGACGAAATCGTCAAACGCGTCCTCAAGAGCCGCCAGGTCAAAGAGACCACCATCCTCCTCAACCTCCAGAGCAAACCAGAGTTCAAGCGCGTCGCCAAGGCTACTTACACACTTGCTGAACCTGTAACAAAGTAGTGTAGTTTGCACCGAGACTTTAAAAAAGCCACGCCAGTGGCTTTTTAAATGTTCTTTTTTGCCAAAGAACCAAAAGGCCTTCTTTTGTCGCAAAAGAAGCAAAACCTTGGGGATGGCTTCAGACCGCGAGGCGCTAGCCTCGCCTGTCTCTTGGAGCCCTGCGGAGTCCTTGTTCGGTGAGCAGGAACAAAGGACGTGTCCTCGGTCACCCAGGAGACAGGCTCGTCTACCGCTTCGGGTCTTGCAGATATCCCCAAACCCCTAGATTAGATGTGCGGCTATGCCGCAATCTTTTCTCGCTGAGCGAGAAGCAATTGCGATACAATCGCTTAGCTATCTGGGTCTTGGGAGCCCACTCTCCCACTGGTTCTTGTGTTGCTCTTTTGGAATCATTCACGACAACGTACCCACCACCCATAACTAAAGATATTGTGGTGGGGCGCTTGCGTTTTGTCGTGACCAAATCATCGTCATGAGGGACTGAGGCGAGAGAGGGATATCCCAAGTCGTGTTTGGTTCTTTGCTCGAAACAAAGAACTGTTTGGCTACTTTTGGATAAAAGTAGGCGGTTTTGTTACTTTTTCCGAAAGAAAAGTAAGGATTGGCTACTCTTTTGGCGAAAGAGATTCCCTAATTTTCTCTAAATACTCAACGAACTCATCGTACGTTCGCACTCCATGCTCAAGCACTGCCTCATACACTTGCGTCGAAGTGCGACCTTTTTCCTTCTTCCCGGCGTCGAGACAGGCTTGCTTGATAGCGACGATCGCCTCACGATCGCTATCGGAAAGATGCAGTAATTTCTCGGTGAGTCCACCATCTTGCTCTGTATTTGCCCCAGATTTCAAAAACCAAATATCGATGTTCCATCGCTCGGCCGTATGCTCAGAGATCATTGTAAGCCCAAACCATATCCCATCGATCTGATGCTTGGATCCTGCCGGAAAATGATATGGATCCGACATCTTTAAGCTTCGCAACTGAGGCAGTTTGAGGAGTTTTTCGCCAATTACCGATCGGAGCTCATAGCTGAGTATAGACTCATCTGGCAATATAACATCGAAATCAATATCTCGGTCAACCATCGTGCGGTAGGCGTAGCTGCCACCGAGTTGCACTTCGCCAAATTGAGCTAGGGTCGGCTCGAGACCTGCAGAGTCCAAGACTGCCGCACCTTCTGTATAGAGATTCATGGATTAATTATACACAAAAAGACGGGTAGTATGGTGCTTACTCTTGCAAATTTAACAGAGGTATGATATAATGAATCGAAACAAGTTATGTCATTTATTCTCGCATTCATCAATTTACTGCTCCAGTGGTATGTATGGCTACCAATTGTTGCGGTGCTCGGCTACATGACCTGGCGCAACTACCAGAGAGTTGATGTCGTCAAAGATATCGAGAGCGTACTGCTGATGCTCGAAATCCCTCGAGCAAACGACAAATCCGAGCTCGCAGCCGAGCAGATGTTCGCCAGTCTCCATGGCATCCTGCGCGACGCCAAAGAGCTGCGAGCAAATGGCGGCTACCAGGAGCACCTCAGCTTTGAAGTCGCATCGGTCGGAGGACGAATCCAGTTCTACGTCTGGACACCGAAGTCCCTGCAGAGCTTCGTCGAAGGCCAGATCTACGCACAGTACCCACAGGTCCAGATTCATGCTGCCGACGAAGACTATGTCACTCACGAGCGCCAACACAGCGTCATCTACACCTCAGAAATCGTCCTCAGCGAAAAAGAATTTCTCCCGATCAAAACCTTCCAGAGCTTCGAAGTTGACCCGCTGGCCGGCATCACTGGCACCCTCGCCAAACTTGAGGACACCAACGAAGAGATCTGGATACAAATGCTCGTCCGCCCAGTGCGCGATGACTGGCACAAGGCAGCAGATGCCTGGATAAAATCCGTCAAATCTGGCTCAATTGGCCTCTTTGGCAGTGGGGGAGCTGGCAAATGGATGGCCGGGCTCTTCGAAGCCCTCTGGGCACCGCCCGAACAAGGCATCGGTACAGTCAAAGAAATCTCCGAACGCGACAAAACACGTGTCGCCGAGGCTGAAAAGAAAGCCACCAAACTCGGCTACCAGGTCAAAATCCGTATCGCGTATCTAGGGGAGAGCACTAGCGACGCGAGGCTTCGGATGCAAGGTATTGTCGGTACCTTCAAGCAGTTCAATAGTACCAACCTCAACGGCTTCAAGATGGCGCACGATAGCTTCGCCAAAGAGTCACTCGCGAAATACAAAATGCGCCTCTTTGCTGACCGCGGCTATCTGATGAATATCGAGGAAGTGGCCTCAGTCTTCCACTTGCCACACACCAATGTTGAGACGCCAAACATCGTCTGGGCGAGCACCAAAACTGCCGAACCGCCTGCCAAGCTCCCAGTTATCACCGGCAATCCTGCTGTCGACGAAAATATCTCGGCCTTTGGCATGACGAACTTCCGAGGCATCAACCACCAATTCGGCATGTTGCGCTACGATCGCTCGCGCCATGTCTATATCATTGGCCAGACGGGCGCAGGTAAATCAGGTCTCCTCGAACTCTTTGCACTGAGTGACATCTTCCATGGCCATGGATATGCGATTATCGATCCGCACGGTGACTTCGCCGTCAACAACATGCGCTTCATCCCAGGTAGCAGACTCAAAGATGTCGTCTATTTCAATCCAGCCGACACCCAATACCCACTTGGATTTAATCCTCTAGAAGTCACCAATCCGTCTCAAAAAACCAATGTCAGCTCAGAAGTTATCGGTGTTTTGAAGCGTATGTTTGGCGAGAGCTGGGGGCCGCGTCTAGAGTACATCCTTCGTTATACCATCCTCGCACTTCTCGACCGGCCAGAGACTACGATGCTCGATATCACGCGCATGCTTACCGAGAAAAAATTCCGCAAAGACACGCTCAGTTACTGTCAGGATACTGTCGTGCTTCAGTTCTGGAATGTCGAGTTTGCCAGCTGGACAGACAAATTTCAAGCCGAAGCAATCGCGCCTGTACTCAACAAAGTTGGAGCTTTTACTGCCAACCCCGTCATCCGCAATATTATCGGCCAGCCGAAATCGACCTTCAATATCCGTGAAATCATGGATAACGGCAAAATCTTGGTCGTCAATCTCAGCAAGGGGCTCATCGGTGAAGACAACGCCTCTATCCTCGGTGCCTTTATCGTCACCAAGGTACAGCTGGCTGCCATGAGTCGCTCAGATATCCCTGATGTCAAGGATCGCCGACCATTCTATCTCTACGTCGACGAGTTCCAAAACTTCGCTACCGACTCATTCGCAACTATCTTGTCCGAAGCACGCAAATACGGTCTCAACCTCACCGTGGCCAACCAATACATCTCACAGATGGGCGAGACTGTCCGCGACGCAGTATTTGGCAACGTTGGTACCATGATTTCTTTCCGTGCTTCTGCCGATGATAGCCCGATACTCTCCAAGCAATTCGAACCACAATTCGAGCCCAATGACCTCCTGCAGATGCACAACCGAAACTTCATCATCAATATGGTTATCAACGGTGAAAAAGCCCCAGCCTTTAGTGCCCGCACCCTCAATCTGCCGCCTGCCCAAGACGACAACACTGGTCGCATCATCCAGTGGACGCGCGAACACTACAGTCGCGACAGGGAAGACATCGAGCAGGACATCTCGCACCGCATCCTCCCTCCAGAGCATCTCACTGTCAAACGCCCCGGACCAGCATACACGCCACCCAAGAGTGACGCACAGCGCGAAGCCGATCGCATTGCCAAAGAGCAGTCTATGATTGCGCAAGGCAAAACCTGGCCAATCAGCAACGTCACGCCCGACGAAGTCAACACCGCGCTCCAGACAGCAAAAGAGCAGGGGAGTGCTTCAACCAACTCCGAGAAGTCACCCGCCTCACCTCATGCGTCTTCTGCTGCGACCAGCCCTGAACAGCCAGTGCGCAAGAAACGAACTCGTACTCGCAAGCGAAAAACTGATAGCAGCAAAGCGGAAACTCCTGCCACAGAGCCCAACCGCCCCCGCATCGTCCGCAAGAAACCCGATACCGAAGCCGCTAAAAAAACAGACGATTCCGTACTGCATCTACGATAATAAAACCTGGCAGCCCGGATAAGGTACCACCCCACGTGGTGGGGGAGGTAGTCCGTTCCGGGCCACCTTCATTGTAGCACTCTCCTGCCACAGCAACTTAACGACAAAGCACATGGAACAACAGGATAGAACAAAAATAGAACATAATTTATGAGGATTATACGAACTGATAGTCAGGATCTATACATAGACTACAAAGCTAATAAACTCGTGCGAACCGGCCGGAACAGCCACAATCAGACACACATATGGCAAACGGGGGAGATCGCAGCAGACAAAGCGCGAGAGAGCAGTGCAAATCTAGTCAAAACAAACGCATACACAATCATTATCGTTACATAGACTTAACGTCGCACAATGTTTGTTTCACGACATTAATTATAATCGAAATAGATGAATCAGCATACGTCTCAATTGAGTGCTAATCTCGAGATATCCCCCTAGTGAGGGGAGTCTCACTGTGTCATTGCTGTTTGTACGTACCATATACACCGTCGCGCATACGTCGTACATGTATCACAGCGCGACATTCAGTACCACGCGATTATAGCTATCGGCTCAGCTTGTTGTAGTTTTCCACACGGACATTTGATTTTTCACGCAGTACGTGTCTACATTTGCTTTTTTTCTTTTTTTATTACCCCCCTATCCTTTTTCCCTATTTTTTCGATATTTGCAATTCCCCTATTTTCATAGTGCAGTATATATTTTTTGCTATATATCAAAAATAGAACATAATTAGAACACTCTTCGATTGGCAAGGGAGGACTGGTAGATAGTTCTGAGTTCTAAGTTCTAAGTTCTGAGTTCTTAGTTCTTCGTTCTAGCATCTCAGATAGTGCCCACCCCTCCGAGAGTGACTCTTGCGCGTGCGACGACAGACTTTAACATCAGCCTATCATCTACAGTGCGCTGCGTGCTCCTCCCCTCTCAGAACTCAGAGCTTAGAGCTTAGAACTACCTACAATTACATATAGTACGCCTTGCCCGCTACTCGTACATCGATATACTGCGGGGTGACACCTCTTGTCTGCAGGTATTTGATAGAACGAGCAGCGTCCTCGGCCTGCTCCCCTGCTGAGCGATCGACACTAAATTTCACCGGGTATGCGACCGTCTCTGTATAGACAGCAACTTGTCGGGTGGTGTTCTCTGGTAGCACAACCTTAGTCACAGTGTGCCCCTGCGTATTCAGACGGCCGATTACGCGTCCGATAAAGCCCAGTAGACGATCGCTGGCCAGGACTTGGTTTCCTGCTGCCTGTATACCCGTCTGGTCTACTACTTCTACGGAGGGTCCGGCGTAGTAGTTCTTTTCAAAAGCATTGCCCAGTGCATCGACATAGTATGTATGATCGCCGGTACGCCACACAACTACCGGCTGGCGCATTATAAACGTAAATCGGCTAGCACCGAATCCAGCATAGCTAGTCTCTGGTGAGACGCTCGCAACCTCAGGGGCACCGTGATCCTGTAGGTAGCTTGTCAGTGCTGTAGTGTCGAGCGTAGAGCGTAGTCGCTGCTGAAATCGAGTCGACAGATACTCCCCTACTTTCTGCTCATATAAGGCGCTGTCAATACTTGTTGGTGTAGCTGCTGTAACTTTTGGCGCAGCGATAGACTGGTACACCAAATACCCCAGGCCACCCGCTACCAACAAGACGACGCTCAGCACACCAAGCACGCGTCGGCGATGCGCCCGCAAATCATGACCTTGCACTCGTGGTGAACGGAGCTCCATGTTGTTGACTTTTGCACTATCAACTTCCGACGACAAGCTTCCTGTCAGGGTACGATTTCGACGAAAAGCGTATCGTTGCTCGAGCGTCTGCTCACCAGTCTGGTTCTCAGCCTGTCGCCTCCCGGCGCCTTTTGAGCCAGAAAAAGCCCGCCGTCGCGCAGGAGAACTTGCTGGTTGTTTCGAGCGAAATAACTTCATACCGTCTCTAGGTATTATACGCCATAAGCGGTATTTCTATTGATTTTCAGAAGGCGCGGACTACCCTCGCACTACACCGAGGAATCATTGTCAGAGGGCGAAGTGCTTTCTTTTGCGGGTCGATGAGATGCCGCAACAACCATGCGAGCTACGTCGCGCGCCGCATTTGGCCTCGCAAAAGCATGTAGCCTGACGGCGATTCCCGCACGCATAGAGTCATCGCTCAGCAGATCGGTGATTGCATCGTACAAACGATTTGCTTCACGCAGCTCGTCATCACTGAGCACGATAGCAGCATCAGCTGCTCGATATACTTCGGCATTTTTGCGCTGGTCGCCAAGTGCTTTTGCTGGCACGAGTATCGTGGCTTTTTTGAGCCCCGCTAGCTCCTGTATAAATGTCGCACTCGCTCGTGATATCACGACATCAGCTGCGCCGAGTGTCCCTGCCATTCCTTCGTAGACAAACGGTACAATCTGATAGTCGG
Source organism: uncultured Candidatus Saccharibacteria bacterium (assembly GCA_964581485.1). GTDB lineage: Bacteria > Patescibacteriota > Saccharimonadia > Saccharimonadales > Saccharimonadaceae > Saccharimonas. Next base: position 39,990 of record CAZOOQ010000002.1, on the reverse strand, counting down.
CGTGTTGTTGTGCCAGAGCATTCACCTCGTCGAAGTGCTTGCGGCCCGTCACGTGCAATAACTGTACTCGATCGGCCAGCAGCTGTCCGGCGGACTGCAACATAGCCGTATTGATACTCGCCGCACCCAGTCCACCGCCAGTTGCGACAACCAGGGGGCGACCTTCATCAAAACCCAACCGGCGCTTGGCCGCACGCTGCTCGGCATCATCATAGGGGCGAAACTCACGAGCAATTGGCACGCCGACATAGTGCGTAATCGAGCGCTTGTAGCGATAGTTTTCTACCGGCGAACCCGTAGCGATCGCAGCTGCCCAGCGGCCCAACATGCTATTTGTTATCCCTGGTCGCGTATCAGAATCATGCACAACAATCGGCACACGGAGTAATGTTGCTGCAACACCAATCGGCAAACACACATACCCGCCCTTAGCAAATAGGACATCAGGACGAAACCGATAGATGAGCCAAAGACTCTGCACAATACCGATTACTATTTTGAACAAATCGCGAATATTCGCTCCCACGATACGCGGCATCAAGAGTTGGCGCAATTTGCTCAGGTGACTATAGCGACGGAATTTGCCGGCCGTAATCGTCCTCACCGTTACCGGTAATTGACTCCCCTGCATGAGACCACGCGCCTGCACTTCAAAGGCTTTGTCGCACACAAACAGCACATCTTCGACATCATAGCGCTCTTTGGCTATCTCATTGAGAACGGCGACGACTGGAGAGACGTGTCCCCCCGATCCCCCGCCCGCTGCGAGGATTCGCATACTGAGCCTCCTTATCAGTCACTGCTTGATGGACGGTATATCGTGATAACTGAAACGCCAGCCCGAGCGCCGCGGCAATAAACACCATGCTCGTCCCGCCAAAGCTCAGCAGCGGTAACGTGATGCCTGTCAGCGGAAAAATCCCTATCATCGATGCGATATTGAGAATCACATGGGCTGCCAGCCAACCCCAAATTCCCGCGACCGCGAGACGCATCGAGGCATCACCCAGATGATCACTAATTCGTAGCAGCCGCAGCAGTAGTGCACCAAAAATCACCATCACAACCGTTGCTCCAACAAACCCAAATGTTTCACCGATAATAGCAAACACCGAGTCGTTGATTGCCTCTGGCAAGTACCCAGTTGCTTGCACACTATTGCCGATCCCAAGCCCCAGAAAACCACCTGTGCCGAGTGCTATCTTGGCGTTTTTGATATGATAGTTGGCATCGTCAGCAGCGAGCGCACTCCCACTATCTCCCTGGAAAAACGTCGAGATTCGCTCCATACGATGTGGAAACAACAACACGACGAGCACTCCGAGCACCAACGCTCCTCCGAGTATCTTTCCGATAATACTCCACGACATGCCGCTGACAATAATCATCGACAAGACGATAGCCGTGAGAGCCAAGCCAGTTCCAAGATCTTTTTGCAATACAACTACAAAAAACAATGCAATCAGCGATATCCCCACTACCGGCCACACCGTCCGTTGCACGTCATTAATACTCCCCTGTTCTTTGCGTATGCCCAAAAACCGTGCCATGTAGAGCAGCATGGCGAATTTCAAAAACTCCGCTGGCTGGAATCCACCGAGTGGCCCCAACTCAAACCAACGGCAGGCGCCGAGACTACATTGAGCGATTGATTCGAGATGGAGGATATTCCCCGCAACAAACAACACCGCACAGAGTCCGAGACCAATCCAGACGAGGCGCTCCGCGTACTGCTTCATGAGAGTAAAAGGCAGCATGGCCATGGCCACAAAGGCGCCAATCGATAACACCAGGCTCACCAATTGTTTGACGACAAAATACGTCTCTGTATAGTACGATGTACCGTGCGCCGAATTAAGAACATTCGCGCGCTGCGGGCCAATCGCGTACATTAGCACGAGTCCAAGTAGCATGAGGAGCCCCACAAATAGCACCAACTGATAGTCAGGACGGTGCCGACGCTGTGCCGCCACGAAGTTCACTGCGCGCGATTGGCGCAGCTTACTCGTCGAGCGTCGGGCAGCTTGCATCATGCTAGATATGACCTCCCTTGAGTGCGAGGAGTAGTCCGATAAATCCGGCGACACAAGCAATCACCCAAAATCGCATCGTCACCTTTGTCTCTGGCCAGCCAATTGCCTCAAAATGATGATGCACCGGTGCCGAAATAAATACCTTGCGACCAAAAAACCGCTTGCTGACAATCTGAATCAAACTCGACCCCGCCTCGGCCACAAAGACGATGCCGATAATTGGCAGCAAAAACAGTGTATTCGTCAGCATCGCTACCACACCTAGACTCGTCCCAAACGCAAAGCTACCGACATCACCCATAAAGAATCGTGCGGGATAGATATTGAACCATAGATAGCTCAGCAGTGCGCCGACGACCGTGAAGCAAAACCCTGCAATCATCAGATGCCCTTGAAGCAGTCCGATCACGCCAAATGCTGCGTAGGCAATCGACAGCAGTCCACCAGCCAGACCATCGAGCCCATCACTAATATTCACCGCGTTGCCCGTCGATACTACTGCCAGCGCAAACAGCGGCACAATCCACATATCCAACTTCCAGTCCCCCACGAAGGGTATATGCACGCTATTGTAGCCCAGCTTCACAAAGAAGAACCAGCCCAGCACCAGTGACATCGCCACAATCATGACAAACTTCAGACTTGAGCGCATCCCCGCCACGCCACCACCATTGCCGCGAATGTTGATGATGTCATCGAGCAGCCCGACCGCTGCACCACCAAGCAATGCAGCGAGTGGCAGCCACGTTTCGGCACGACTCCAGTTGAACCAATACGTCACCGCAGTAATCGCAATAATACCAATCACCCCTGCCATCGTCGGAATCGAACGGTCGAACTTCTTGGCGTGCAGTTTGGTAAACACCTCGAGTTTCTCACCCAGCGTGCTGGTGCTACGCTGCCGCTTCCAAAACCGATAACGATACGCAAAATACGTATAGACAGGCGTCAGCGCCATCGACAGCAAAAATGCACCAACGCTCAGCATAAATACGGCATTCAAATCTGTGGTGAAAATGTGTATGTTCATGAGTTTAGTATACCACTCACCCTCTGTTCTCACTTGGTGTCAGGCGCATATAATCAATCAGCCAATTCGATATATCGTTGAAAATAGGTTTTGCATCTGTCCCGCCCCCGAGGTATTTGCCCTTTGCTGAAATATCCACCATGATGACATAACGCGGCACCTTGTCGACCTCTCCGCCAAACCCGAGATACGTCCCAATCGTTTGAGTGCTCGAATAATTACCGCTGGCATCAATCGTTTGCGATGTACCGGTCTTGCCACCGATATAGTAGCCCTCAGGAGTACTGGTAGGTTTGTAGGTAGCATAGTGGGCTTGGTGCACCATCTCGCGTACCGTTGCAGAAGTTTGCGCCGTAATCACCCCTGGAAACTGCTGCTTGAGTGCCGCCGCTTTGTAGGCGCCATCATCGTCAATCGACCCAGCGATAATCGTCGGCGTATAATACGTACCGCCGTTAACAATCGCCGAAAACCCGCTTGCCACTTGCAACATCGTTGCATCCATTCCCTGACCAAACGCCATATTGCTATACCGCACCGCGTTGCCTTCGCTCACCGTCGGTGGTACGATCGTGCCTTTGGCTTCGTTTGCTAGCTCGATTCCTGTGCGCTCGCCAAGCCGAAACTTGTCATGGAAATACTCGTACATTGTATCGCGCGCGCCGCGAGTAATCTCGCTGCCATTACCAAGCCGCTGCGCCACCGTCACCATGCCGGTATTGAGTGACCAGTTGAGTGCTGTCTGCATAGTGATTGTGCCAGTCTTGCCTTTCGTGGCGTTGCCAATCACGCGGTCCCCTACCTTGATCGTGTCAGTGTTATTATAGGTTGAATCAGGTGAAATCACACCTTTGTCGATACCAGCCGCGACCGTAAATGTCTTGATATCAGAGCCCGGTTCGTACGGCAGACTAATGACGTTATTATTGAGCTGCGCCGGATCTTCTACGGCGTGTAGCTTGCCAGCGTCATAGGTAGGAAGGTTCGCCATCGCGAGCACCTTGCCAGTACTTGGTTCCATCACAATTGCGCTTGCATTGGTTGCACCAGATCGTGCGATACCATCAGCCAGGGCTTTTTCGGTTTGACTCTGGATATTGCGGTCAATTGTCAGGACGATATTTTTGCCGTTTTGGGCCGGTATTTTGACATTTTTTCCACCGACCGTCAGCGGCACATCACGTACGTCAGTCACGGTGTTGAGCACCCCATTCTTGCCCTTCAAATCCGCGTCGTTGGCTTGCTCAAATCCATATTTGCCGTCGCCCTCAGCGTCGACAAACCCTAACACTTGACTAGCTAACTGCCCTTCCGGGTAGACACGCTGGCTGACAGCATCAAAGCCGAGCCCGACCAGCCGTTTTTCTTTGAGCATTTCGGCCTGCTTGCGCGAGACTTTGGTGGCAAGCACCTGATAACGCGACTGCTTCAAGTCAAGGTAGCTTGCGAAATTCTGCCGTGTATTACCACCAGCTATCGACTTGAGCGCATCGATGATTGTCTGCTTGTCGCCAATCACTGATGGATCGGCCCACACAGTATAGACTGTCTCGTTCATCACGAGCTTATTGGGCGTATCGCCGTCCATACTGTAGATTTCCCCACGCGAAGCATGCAGCACAAATCGCTTCAATTGTTCGCTATCTGCCTGCTGCACATAAAAATCATGTTGCACAATCTGAATATAAAAAAGTCGCACCACAAAAAGAGCTATGAGTCCCACCAGACCCATAGCGAGTAGCCGCGCGCGGCTTCCTTTTGTGAAATGCAGCTCCATAGTATATGTAAAAAATTATTCGCTTACGTGTTGGACATCAGTCGGTGCAGTCATGCTCTTGGCAACACTACTTGTCTTGACTGCTTGTAGAGCAGTCAGTCGTGCATTTTCGACTTCAAGATCTTTTTTCTGCTCAGCGAGTGCCGAAATTTTATCAGCAGTTTGACTCGCCGCATAGTCGTAGCTAGAGGCACGAGTCGCCTGTGTTAAGTATATCAAACCAAGCACCGTGATCATCAATGCGACGAGCACCGTGTGTGTGATAGGTCCGAGTTTGACAGCAGAGGCAAAGGCAACGGTGTTTTGGTTGCGTCCCCAGTTGCTACCGCGTCTGCTGTTAAATTGTACTGTTCTGGTGTATGACATGGTGGTGGATACTTTTTGTGTTAGTGTTTGATATTTTACTGTTCGCGATGTGCATACGCAAACAAAGGCAGTGGTCGACCGCTGCCGCAAATACTGCGGCGCGGACGACAATACCTCACTCGCACTTACGGCACGAGAGATAGTACTTCGGAGCTCTTAGTGTCTCTTATTGCGTTATTTCACACGCACGAGGACTTTGAATTCCTGTGAAGTGTTTTGGACTGGGATGTGAACTGGCATGTCACTCCCCCTTTCTTTTTGTTTATATTTTCACAGCGACACGCAGCTTTGCGCTGCGCGAACGCGGATTGTGAACATCGTGTGTGGCCCCATCGAGCGGGCGCTTGGTCAGTACCTGCAGTTGGGCTTCGTAGCCGCTGGCTGCTTGGTCGGCAAAATAGCGCTTGACGATGCGATCCTCCAGGCTATGAAAGCTAATCACTGCGACCCTGCCTCCTTTTTTGAGGAGCTGGGGCAACAGCGGCATCACTTCCTGAACCTGGCGGAGCTCATCGTTGACCGATATCCGGATGGCCTGAAAGGTGCGTGTCGCTGGGTGGATTTTTTGCCACTTACCGACATGTGCGTGCCGAATTGCTTCGGCGAGTTCCCCGGTCGTGTTGAGCGGCCGGGCGGCGACGATTGCTTCTGCGTAGCGGTCTGCTACCTTCCGCGGTTCTTCGCCATATTCTTGGATGAGGTTGGATAATTCACTGCGTTTCATAGTGTTAACAATCGTCTCAGCCGTTCGGCCTTGACGATTATCCATCCTCATATCGAGCGGGCCATCGCGATTAAACGAAAACCCTCTGCTTGAAAGATCAAGCTGTGGTGACGACACCCCCAAGTCAAGTAGAATCAAATTATACTGCTTCCCGTCCGCTATCAGCTGCTTGGCAGCGTCAGCAAAGTCGGTATGCATGAGCTCGGTTCCCTTTTCAGAAAACTCGCTGAGGTGCGACAACGCGAATTCATCGCGGTCGACCAAAGTTGACTCGGTATAATTATCCGTACGCTGTAAGATCTCTCGAGCGTGGCCGCCGTACCCCGCCGTCAGATCGAGATAATTCTCGCCTGATTGGGGCTGCAACTGCGCCAAGACTTCCTCTAGCAATACGGGAACATGAAGTGGTGGATGTTCTTTGATACTCATGCCCAAAATTATACCACTCTTTGGGCTCACCGACCGAATGAGCGGAGCGAGCTTTAGGGGGTGGTGATACCGATATCGAATTTACTTCGATACGGTATCGGAGGGGCGGGCCCCTCCTCTATTTTTGGGCCTTGAGATCACCAAACTGGTAGCGAGCATATGTTTGTTTTCGCATAGAATGTTTGTTTTTTTAATAAGAATCGATCACCAGCCGAGGGGGAGTTGCAGTGCAAATCATAACCCTATTGAAGTGATCTTTGAGAGACTTATGTGTGAGGTGGAGTTTTTGGGAGGTGTTGTGTTTTGGAAGGTACGTTCGACTATTTTTTATGTGGGTCGAGTAACCACTACTCACTACCAGATTGTTGATCTCAAGGATATCGTTTGAATTGTCAATGTACAAAATCTATCAGAAAATTATGCGAAATGAATTATATTGCTTCAGGTGCACCGACGCGCCAATACGCCCCGACCCGAACGGCCACTACTTGCTTGTCGATCCTTGCGTAGTCGAGCAACGACTGGTCGATGACGACGCGCCCCTGCTTGGTGTCCATATCCTGCGTGGATTTACCACGTCGGAACCGAACGTTCAGATCGGCAACTGCTTCATCGAGGATACTACCCGATAGCGCTGGCTCTACTTCCCTGTCCCAGACTTGCTGCGGATACATATGGAGGTAGGTGCCAAAGCCTCTGGTCAAGACAATGCCACTCGCGAATTCCGCACGAAGCTCGGTCGGTATCGTTAACCGACGCTTGTCGTCAAGCTTTCGTTCAAATGAATCCATCGTAGCTATATATTCCTGCCCCTTGTGAAGCGTTACACAGTAGATGTTAATTGTTGTTTATTTGGTGGTGTTTGTGTTGTAGGTCCTTGCTAGGCTACCCACTTTTTTCCACTGGACTCATCATACTACCCACTGCTACCCACTTGCAATACCAATCTTTGACATTTTTTATCATTGTTGCCGAATTTATCCACATTATTGTGGATAAATCAATTATGTAACAGAGATGAAAACACCACAGTGCCTGTACGCGACTGTGGTATTTTTTGCACTACTATTTTACAAGATGAGGGCGTACCCTTCCCGCCCGCATACCAGAATATATCTGGTATATCCACTAGCTATGCAGTATGCAGCTGGACAAATAGCCAGCCGGCAAAAAGAAGTGTGTAGATGGCGATGGTGCGACCGAGTGCTCGTGGGTTGATCGCTTCAGCGGGACGAATGGTGGTGTCTATCGTGGTTACTGATTTCATTATGCTTGTATTGTATCACGCTCAAGCTTATTTGTCAACACTATACCGCCCCTGCTCGACCGATGCCGCCACCGTATCTAGGCTATGCGTACCGATATGAATCGCTCGCATATTACGATGTGCTGTCGCCAGATTTTCTTCCTTGTCATCTACTACGACGAGCTTTCGTGCCTGAAGCGGCCGCACGCTCATCTCATCAGGAACTCGAAATAACTGCCGTGCCTCATCCCAGTACTGCGTAGCCAGAAAATTGGTCTTGTCAGCGACTGTCGCTGCGTGAACAATCATCACCGAGAGTTCAGGCCGTGCAAGCAGCCGCCGCAACACGGTACATTTAAGTGTTTGATACACCTCCTCACCAGTCGTCAAAATCCCATACGGAATACTCCTGTGCTCGAGCACGCCGAGCAGTCTATCGGCCCCATCAAGCAGCAGCTCGTCACGCAGCGCCCCTGCGCCATACACGGACACGAGCCGATCGACCATCGCCTCATAGTCGTAACGCTCACCACGATAGTGCGCATCAAACACGGCAGGATAGTTAGCGCTCAGATAGCCGAACGTATCAAAACTTTTGCCCTTCTGAGCCGCAATATGTGCGTCAATCCCAGCGCGATCCTCTGCGGGCACTGCAAACAACTCATACAAATACATGGCCATTGCGTCGGTTTTCAGCAGCGTCCGATCCATATCGATTGCCCAAAACTCTTCCACCAGCTCTCGCGTGTGCTCCTGCTGCAGGGGGCTACGAGGCACGATTCTTGACCTTTTTTCGCTGATTTTGCCGCTTGTGGTACTCGTAGACATCGATAATCGCATCGGCTACCGCGTCGGGCTCATGGCGGATGAGCGTGCGAGCCTCAGCAATCGGATCGCTCGACGACTCGTTTCTCCAGATTACACCCGACAGCAATTTGGCGCCTGCGACGAGATAATGCCGTTTGTTTTCACTGGTTTTCTTGGCACACGTTACGGCCAGCTCGCCTTCTTTTGCGTATTTTGCGAGCAGCTCAGCCGCCGGCTCTTCGGTGTTGTAGAGCACCACATCCAGAAACTTATTTCCTGCCAGGCGCTCGATCTCGTCGGCAAAATCACGCACATCATAGCCATCGGTTTGCCCTGGCTTCGTGACAAGGTTGCACACATAGATGCAAGTAGCCGATGTCGTGCTCAGCGCTTCGCCGATACCCGGCACGATGAGTGCAGGCGCTAGGCTTCCATAGAGGTTGCCAGGGGCGATCACCACCAGGTCAGATTGCATAATCGCCGCTACGGCGCGTGGATTTGCGGTTGCCTGTGGCTCCAACCAAAATTCAGGTCGCTCATCGTGAAATTTTTGATGGGCGATCTCGAATTCACCTTTCGTTACCCTGCCCGCAGCGTCTTTCATAACCAATGTTACATCCGTCAAAGTGATTGGCTCCACCGTACCCGTGATATTCAAAATCTTGCTCGCCATCGCGACACCATGCGCAAAATCGCCCGTCATTTTCTCGAGAGCCGTCAGAAAGAGATTACCAAACGCATGCCCCTTTAGGCTCCCATCTGCAAACCGGTAATTAAACAAGTCGCGCATAGAGGGTGCATCGCTGAGCGCTACGAGGCATTGACGAACATCTCCCGGCGGCAGCGCCCCTAGTTCGTCGCGGAGCACGCCTGTACTCCCACCATCATCCGCCATATTGACCAAGGCGGCAATCCGAGAGCTATGATTTTTGAGTGCAGACAGTAGTGTGAAGCTTCCGGTACCGCCACCAATTACTGTAATCTTGAGTTCATCCCTACTAAAAATTTGCACCATGCGCTCAACTCCTTAGCTTCTTAATAACTCTGCCAAACCACGCCGCGCTTGGTCGTACCGTCCGCTGCATCGTGCGGCGATCGACAGCGACGAGGCCAAATTTCGGCCAAAAGCCTTTGTTCCACTCAAAATTGTCGAGTAAACTCCAGTGCAAGTATCCGATCAAATCAACCCCATGTTGCATAGCCCGCTGCATACCGACAATCGTTTGTGTCAGCCACCATTTGCGGCTGGCGTCATCGGCATCGGCTAGGCCGTTTTCGGTGATGAGGATAGGTTTTTTGTATTTGGCAGACAGACGTACGAGCACATGCTCGATATTTGCTGGCTGCATATCCCAGCCCAGGTCACTGATGTGTTCATCGGGGTTGTGTATGCGGTACCCATAGATTCGGTCACTGAAATAATAATTCACCCCGATAAAGTCGCAGGTTTTTATGACTCGCTTTAGGATATAGTCGTCTTTTAGATACTGCAGTACGGCAGCAGAGCGTATACTCAGCCAGGCATCGTCACCTGGGTAAACCCAGCTACTGTTTTTGGCAATCGAGATACTGTACTGACTGCGCTGAGCATGGAGCGCCTTGGCAACGTGATTGTGCGCACGTATGAGATTCCGCAGGACAAAAAACGCCTTGAGGTGATTTTGCTGTTGCGGCGGCCAGCGGGCTTCGAGATAGCTTTGTGTGACATAAACTTCTGGTTCATTTATCGTCACCACGTATGTGACCATATCACCGATCTCGGCCATGATTCGCTCGGCAAATTCGACAAAATACTTGACATTGCCACGCCGCTCAAACCCGCCCATTTTGGCAAACCACACGGGTAGTGTGAAGTGAAATAGCGTGACAACCGGCGTAATACCCTGGCGCTGCAACTCAGTCAGAACCGCGCGGTAATGCTCGACTTCCCCGGCATTCCACAGCCCTTCCTCGGGTTGGATGCTCGACCACTCGATACTAAACCGGTACGTGTTCATGTTGAGTTTTTTGAGCAGCGCGATGTCTGCTTTGTAGTGCTCGTAGTGCTGTACGGCCTTGCTCGAGACATAATTGCTTGGCAGGCGCGCCTCGCGGCGAATCTTTTCCCACTGGGGCAAGTCGCCAAATTGGTACGGCGCCTGAGTCGTCAGCGCTGTGGCATTTTCGAGCTCCCAGATCGACCATTGGTTGGTCAGCCCGCCCTCCACCTGGTGAGCACTCGTCGACGCACCCCACAAAAAACCCTTGGGAAACTCTAGTTTCTGCCTCGATGACTCCTTTGGCATATCTCTCCCATTATACTACGTCTGTTGGTAGCGTGAGATTTATGCGCGGCGGCGCACCGCAAGAAGTGTCGCGCCGAGCGCAATCAGCCCAGCCGCGCCAACAAGCGCTACGGGTAGCTTCTCACCTGTCGCCGCCAACTCCTGCCCCACAGTCGCCGCGACGGTAGCACTAGTAGCAGTAGATCCATCTGCAAGACTAGCTATGACTTGTATGTCATAGGTAGTACCAGCAGAGAGGCTGCCTAGGGTATAGGTGGCAGCAGTTGGGTTAGGGATAGTAATAGTTTGCCAGGTAGATGAACCTTGTGGTTTGTACTGGATGGTGTAGCTTGTGGCAGTAGGAGATGGTGTCCAGTTTATCGTGATGGTAGTTGGGTTAGTGGGAGTGGTACTTGTAGTGACGGTTGGGGCTGGAGGTGTAGTTGGTGCAGCTGGGTTGGAGTAGACGAAATTGAGAGTGTTGTCGGCTGCGGCGAGGGTCATGGCATGGGGACTAGATGGTGTGATGAGGCTGTAGCCAGACACAGCAGGTGCTGTTGTAGTAATAGACTGGCCTTTGCGATTGTAGGCAGCTTGGAGGAGTTGGCTTTGCGCGGTTAGTTCGGCACTGGTAGGCGCCCATGGATCAGCAGGCATAGCGAACATAGGTGCGCTGAGGTAGGTGTAATCGTGTATAAGTGTGCCGTCAGTTAGTTTACCGGTGATTATACTACTTGGCGCAACGGTAGCACCGGCAGCGTTAGTATGAGTTGTACTCAGTGAGGCGGTATCAATAAGGTAACCGCCACAAACATAAGTAGGGCTGATGTGCGTATTTGTGGTCCAGTCGTATACGGAGATCACATTAGCATAGTCAGTAAACTCTCTCGGATTTGCAGGATTCGCAAGATGGAGGCGGACAAACCATGAGTCAGCCTGAAAGTCATTGAGTGTATTTGGCCCTAGCCAGCTCATACTGTCAGTAGACATGCTACAGTTGCCACGCATTTGAACCTCTTCTACTACTTGCAGCGCGAAATCTCCACCCTGAAGACCAAAGACACTAAGGCCACCGACGCTAGGACTACTGCTGTTCAAGACTACAGTGGGATCGGTTATGTTTTGTAAAGAATTTGGAATGGTTACATCAGTCAACCGATTCATATTGAATGCGCCGCCGCCGATTGTCTCGATACCTTCATTAAGTGTGAGGGTGGCCAGCTTGTTTTTAGCAAATGCTCCTTGTGCAATCGTTTTTACTGAGCTAGGGATTGTCAATGTGGTGAGCTGGTTGCCGTGGAAGGCACTGCTACCAATACTTGTTACTCCACTCGGAATGGCGACTGAGGTGAGCTGGTTGTCACTGAATGCACCGTCTTCTATAGACGTGACTGAGTTTGGGATTGTAGCCGAAATAAGCTGATTACCCGAAAACGCAGAATTACCGATAGTAGTCACACCGTTCGGGATAATCACTGAAGCGATTGACTTGTATGCGAACGCGCCGCTCCATTCATCAGGACCAGTAATTGCCTTTATCGCGACCCCGCCAATCGTCGCAGGTATTTCTACATCCCTTGGGCAAGCAGGATTAGCAGAATTGTCACTTTCGTTGTCGTAGTAGTTGGTGATTGCTTGGGTGGGTATATCGAATGCGAAGCATGTCTCTGGCGTGGTCGCAGCATGAGCTTGGTGTGCTGGCTGGAGGATACCACTCGCGAGAGCAATGGCTACGAGCGAGATGGCGCTCGTAGTAGCGACAAAGAATAATCTCTTAGAGAATTGCTGTAGCCGAAAGGCTGCACTGCGAGTAATGCGCATAGAACTAATAACACTCCGGTTTTTATTTGATACTCACGTGGTGGTTGAGGGTAGTATAACAATACCGCTTGTAAAGCACAAGCGGTATTTGGTGATCTGTTTGTTCAAGCTTACTGCCCTACTCGGCAGCTGGCGACGATTCTCGTAGCTCTTTTTTGCCTTTGAGCTCGTATTTGATTCCCGTCATGTCGCTTGTCATGTAGTCATCGTTGAGGAGGTTAACAAATTTCGCCGCGTCTTTGGCATCCATGATGATAATCGCGCCGATCGCATCATCCGTCATCAGCTCGAGTCCGAGCTCATCGGCCTGGGCAACCACCTGCTCCTGGGTTACGAGACCGACTTCGACTTTTTGCAGTTTGTTCACAAGTGGTTTAGTGTCACGCACTAGAGCATCAAATGTCATACCTTCAGGAAACTTCAGCTTGAAATGCTTTTCGATTTCAGCGATTTTCTCCTCGGCGATTGCGAATTGCTTGGCATCGTACCCAAACATGCGGATAAATTTCGTCTCGCTAAATGCAAATACATCGTTGCCAACGATCAGCACCTGGTTGTCTGGCGCGATACGCAGACCCGCATCGGCGCTAAATGGCTGGAACGAATCACCGTTGTACATCCAGGCGGTCGCGCCCTTGAGGACTTGTGATTGTGGCAAAAGCTTGGCCACAAAGAACGGCTCACCGTCGGCTTTTTTGAAGCGCGCGATAATCCCCTTTACTTTCTTGAACTCATGATCGCCTTCACGGAAAACTTCGAGGTTTTGCTCATCATACAGGATCTGTTCGATCACTTCTTGGGCGTGCTCTACCTTGTCGAGTTCGGTACGCTCGAGCACGTTGTCCTCGGCAGCAGCCGCTTCAAAATCGCGTACCATCATACCAGTCGCCGCCCCTGTCTGCACCTGGCTGATCATGTCGTAGAGAAACAGCACTTTCAGCTGCTGTTTGAGCTCCTTGGCATAATTCGTCGCATACACGGTGTAGCCTTTGGTAAAGAGAAATAGATCGACATCCAGCTGGTCTTTGTGCCGATCGGCTTGATTCGCCCAGAGGAAGATGTCGGTTGGTTCGGGTTTTGTGTCTTGTGGATCGGTTGTCGGTGTAGTCTCATCAGTCATTGTTCTAGTTTACTATAATTCTATTTCTTTTTCTTTTGGCGAAGGATCATTCTTACTCTTTCTTTCAAAAACCAACAAATCCCTGTTCTTTTTTGCCAAAGAAGCAAGTCACGTCCCGCGACCCCGCAACTGCGCGTGACAAACACAGTTTGTCCGGCAGATTGCCTTGCGAAGTGACTACGGTCACTTCTCACCTTGGGGATGGCTTCACCTCCGCAGCGAACTTCGCGCTCGAAACTCTCGGCTGTCTGCGCGCGGAGCAAAGCTCGTGCTCGACATACCGGGAGATTTCTCCCACTCTGTTCTCTGGGAGGTTGCAGATATCCCAGACCCTAGGATTTTATGCGGCTAAAGCCACGTATTTCTCTCGCTCCTGCGAGAATAAATTGCGATGTAATCGCACAATTAAGTGGGTCTTGGGAGCCACCAAACCCAAGAGTCTCCACAGCTAGTTATTCAGAGTCATTCACGACAATTTACCCACCACCCATAACTAAAGATATTGTGGTGGGGCGCTTGTCGTTTTGTCGTGACTGGATAGTGAGCTGTGAGAATCTTGGCGTGCAGGTGGCTATCCCAAGTCGTATTTGGTTCTTTGATCGAAACAAAGAACTGTTTTGCTACTTTTGGATAAAAGTAGGCGTGTCTTTTGTTTCTTTTCTGCGAAAAGAGAAAAGAAAGGATTTTGCTTATTACGCTATGAAATCAAGCGTCTACTTCTCCGCAAAGAGAAGGGAGATTTGTTGCTATTCTCTGCAAGAAATAAATAATGCTTAATTTATCACCAACCCTAACTCACCACATCTTCCCCAAAATGCTTCTGCAACCGCATCTTGATTGAACCTTCATGTCGACCGAGTTTTTTGCTGAGGTCTGCTACACTTGCACCTTGCTGAAAGTCTTGTTTGAGCGTGGTATCATCCGCCTCTGCCCAGGGACGATACGCATTTGGGTATGACTCGCGCATTTTTGCGATTTTTTCCGCCCACCCGCTGTTCCCTGCTGCACGTTGCTTCTTGCTCGGCTCTTTTAAGTCACGCTTGCTAGCAGCTGCAACCAGGTGCGCAAATCGCTTTGCATCCGCCGCGGCTCGTCGACGCAAGTGACCATCAATTTCATGCGCATCATCGCTCATCGTCAGGGCCATGCGATTGATACCTGCGAGGTAGAGATTGTCGATATTCTTCACTCGACTCAGCGCCACATAGCCCATGCCGGGCACGAAGGCTTTGCGCAAATCCATGCGTGCGGCATCGAGCGTCATACCCTGGCTTTTGTGCACAGTGATCGCCCACGCCAGACGCAGCGGAATCTGCGAGATACTAGCGCGCTTTTTGTCGCCATCGCGTAGCTCCCAGGTATCGGGCATCATCGTCACGACCTTGCCGCTACGAAATGTCACGACCGGATAGTCGGTACCAGGTTCAAAATCCGTCACTTCGCCGATACTCCCATTCGCATAGCGACGCGTTGGGTCGTTTTTGACCGCCATCACCAGCGCACCTTGCTTGAGCACCAGTGCCGATGGCGCGAGTACGCTGCGCTGGAGATTCTCGACATAATTTGCCGAGCCGGTCGTGTGTTGCTGATACGTCAACTCATCGCCACCCAGCTGCCCCAACTGCTGGTCGTTGATCCGATCGACATCGATATTCACCGTATGTAGCTCCGTCAACACGACTCCTTCTGGTGGCGCTACCTCAGCGCGTTGTAGCAGCTTCTCGGCGTGGTGTCGGCGCAAGTCATTGGCACGCAAACTCGTCAGGATATCGAGTAAATCGTCACCCTCGGTCTGGCGAAATTGCTCATCAAGATACAAAATCACTGGGTCGAGCTCGCGCCAAACCTCTGACTCCACCACAAATCCACCCGCTCGACTGCCTTCGCGGTTGATTGGCGGTAGCTGGAAGAAATCCCCACTCATCACAATTTGTATGCCGCCAAATGGCTCGTCCTTGCGCCGTACAAGTCGACACACTTCATCCACCATATCCAGTCGAAAATCATGCAACATCGAAATCTCATCGATGATCAAAATATCAGTTTTTTCAATAATCTCTCGACGACCCTTCGCCATGTGATCTGCGAATCCTTGCGGCAGGCTATCCTGCACGCCTATCCCTGCCCAAGCGTGAATGGTCGTACCACCGAGGTGCGTCGCTGCCAGTCCGGTCGTGGCTGTCATGCTGACATGCTTACCCTCATGTTTACTCAGGCGGATAAATTGGTTCAACACAAACGTCTTGCCGGTTCCGGCCGGGCCAGTCAGTAGCGCGCTCTCGCCCGCTAGCAATATTTCGAGTGCTAACCCCTGGTTCATTACTTTCTAGTATATCTCCAAACCGAGTCAGATGACGTTGTGTAATTTATTTCGACAAACCATCAAACTTTTTCACGACGTCTTTGTATGACATTGACATCAACTCATTCATCGCTGCACCCGAAGCGAGTAGCCTGTCTATCATCCAGGTACCAGTTTTGTACACGATCCATTTGCGGCCATCAGGGTGATTTACAAAATAGCGCATGTCTTTTTCTGTAGTATCAGGAAGTTGCTTGAGCTCAGCATACCAGTCTTTCATCACTTCGTCTGACTCGTACTTTCCCCATAGAGGATCAGAGCCAGCAGTGTCTCTTTCGAACACTGTCGCTAATCCCTCTGTCACTGCACCGAAGAGCACGCCAGGTTGCCAAGGATCTTGCACATATGTCACTGCGTGCACTAACTCATGATAAGCCGTCGTTCGTAGGCTCTCCGCCAATGCATCTTTTCCGTACGGCACCTTGTAGTCAAATACTACCGATACGTGGGTATTGTCGTAGGTGATACCCGTCACACCAATTTCTGGTATAACACGTTCGGCTACTGTGGGCTCGACCATAATATTTGTGTATTTCAAAGCGTCAGGCAAATGGCCTGCTGCCTCGAGCGCGACTTTCGAGAGAGTGCGTTCGACGAATTCGCGGTCAACACCCTCAGTATCGATGTGCTCCCAGTACTCTGAATCCAATACATGTATCTTCATTACAATCTCTTTCCTTCTCGGGCTTTATTCGCCCACTCATCAGCCAGCTCATTGCCCTCATCGCCATTGTGTCCGCGCACCCAGACAAACGTCACTTGAGACTTCACGTACAATGCATACGCTTCTTGGACTAGCTCCAAGTTCTTGATCGGACCACTACCCTTTTTCCATCCCTTTGCTTCCCATCCAGGTGCCCATTTGGTGAGGACATTGATCCAAAATTCGCTATCAGTATGAATTTCGCACGGCCGTCCCGCAGCGAGCTCGAGTGCCGCTACGATGGCACGGCCTTCCATACGAATATTGGTCGTATCACCCTCTTCGCTCCCGAGCGCTACCGGTCCATTGCCCTCGATGACCGCAAACCCGCCAGGACCTGGATTTGGACTCGCGCTACCATCGGTAAAAAACACTCGCATATCTGCACTTATCTTACCTGGTACATCAAAGTGTGACAAGCTCGTGACGACTATACGTCGCGAATCGGTCGGATCAAATCCATGTCTTCGGGTACATAATACTCTTCGCCATCGTGTTGCTCGTATTTGTAACGAATATGATGGTCAGCCTGGAAGTAGTCGCCATTTTGCACGACCTTGTATACCACTTCGCACTTTTGCTCAGCATCATTCCGTGGTGTGTCACCGCTATAAATTCGCACCTCGTGCGATTCACTCGGCTTGAGGAACCTTCCGAGTCTACTTTGCTGCTTGAGGCAGTGCACTTGAGTGACTTCAACTTCCAGCGAGGAGTGGTTTTTGACGCGCGCCCATAGATCGAGGTGATGCATGTCACTGCTGAGAGTTTGCTTCAGCATCTCAATCTCCACTTCGGGGATGATTTTTTGACCACTCGCATCGCGCAAATTATCTGGCGCCACTTCGTCAACTTGCGTTGCTATCGTCGCTTCTTTGTCTTCGGGCCATGGATCTCCTGGCTCAGGCTTGTCGTTTGTCACACTCTGCCAGCCATCATCTTTTTGATGCGGTGTGTCAGGGGTGCCGAACAGCATGTTACCCAGCCAACTCATGCGCTATGCTCCTACTATTTCTCGCAAGCGATGCCGTCGTTGTCGCGGTCAAGCTTGCGCTCGTATGATGGATTGTTGCGAGGGATATCGAAGACACCAGCTTCAAATGCTGCCGTACAGTTTTCAAATCGCTGGCCATTGGTCGCCTTGCTCTTGGTTTGTGTCGCGATTTTGTCCTTTGCAGCTTGCGTCGCAGTAGCCGCAGGATCGGTATTGACATCACTCTTTTCGCCGTCAGCGGTAGACTTGACACTCGCCATCGGCGTACCGTCAGTGATTGGCGTTTGGTTCGCCACCCAGCCAAATCCACCAAGCCATGCCGCGATGACCGCCACAAGCACCGGCATGAGAGGGCTTTTCTTGAAGCCTTCTGGGTCCTTTGCGTACCATACCGCTGCGATGACGATTGGGATAATCGGCAATGCGATGAGATAGAGCAATATTGCGATAACGACACGCTTGGTCGTACCCCATGCCTGGTAGCGGTAGCGCACGCCTGGGAATCGTGACAAAATCCAAACTGCCCATGCTGGACCCGTCGTGTGTGTCGACTCTACTACTGTGGTCCTCTCGGCTGCTGGAGCAGTGCGAGTGGTATTGTCTTTTGCTGAAATACGGCGAACTTTCGTCTTTGCCATGATAGTCTCCTTAATTTTGCTTAATTATACAATATCACCGTCAAAATACCTAGCGTGACTGGAGTGCGTCGAGCGCTACCCCAAATGCTGCGTAGATACGCCAATCCAAGCGCTCCCATGTAGCATCGTCAAGCTCTAGCACATAGTGGTCGCGTACCAGGGTGGTCTTGCGGTATTGCCCGACTTCTTTGCCAGTGGCGATGTCGATGAACACAAAGTGGTATTTGAGAAAGAGTACGAGCATCTCGATAGCTAGCCCAAGTATCGGTATCTCGCCGCCAAATCGACGCAAGAGCGCCAGGGCTTGGCTGCTCTCTTTGACTAGCAAGACTTCGTTGCCGTCGACGTCGAACAATTTCCAGGTGCTGTTGATAAGCGATTGGGTAAACTCTTTTTTGAATATACCGAGTAGTTTGCCGTTTGGATCTTCGACAAAGTATCGACCGTGCACGTCGAGCACTTTCTCAGCACGAAAAGTAAACGAGAGTCGGTCGCGCTTTTCATCAGCATAAAACATCACCTTCTCTTTAAATGCCAGTCGTTTCTGTTGCGCCAGAGCAACTGGATGCTCTGGCTGTCCGAGCGCCGTACTGGTCAGAATTTGATATTTATTGACAAAAGGAGTTATTTTTTGCTGGATAATCAGCCGTGGAATCATGGCATTCACCTCTTATTAGACTGTCTTCATCGTATCACAGTTGGTACGCAGGAGAGTAAGCTTTTTCACATTTTTCTCCCACGCAGCTCGGTATATGCTTGGCTCAACACTATATATAGCGTGCCCACATCTAGTGTCTGGGTGGATGTGGAAAACTTCCCGAGCACAAGTCCTAGACACTAGACTACTGTGAGTGCCTGTCTGCTCGTCTACAATAGTGTGCCGCTATAGTGAGATATACGACGTCATGTCGATCGTCCGGTCGACAGGTAGTTTGAAATAATCCGGCGATGGCGCAGACAGCCGATGGAGGCCTGCAAATAGTCGCGCTCGCACGCGCCCAAGTGCACCGTGCTTTGCCAATGCGATACTGCTGTCAGAGATAAAGTACGTCGCTGCCTGAGGCTCAAAAGACAGCTCAGGCGCGCTATCTTGCAGGTATGCCAGTGCCAGTGGCACATTTGGTACGTCATTGAACCCAAATGTCAGCCCAATCTGCACGATGCCGTCGTCGATATCGCCGAGATGATCGACCACCGCACGTCGCTCTGGTGGCACATGCGGCACAGTGGCCGTATAGACCGTCACCACTGCGACCGATTTGCTTAGTTCATGAAGTCGCTCGACCGTAGCGCGCATAGCAAGCGGAGTATAGCCAGGGTGGTGCGCCAAATAGACCGCCGAGCCAGGAGCTCTCAGGACCGACGGATCCTGCCTCACGGCTTTGATATAGTCCAGCATATTACCCTCGCGCCGACGCCGCTCGCGCGACACTAGTTCGCTTCCCCGCGCCCAGGTCGTCAAGACAAGCAACACTCCTGCCGCTATCGCCAATGGAATCCACGCGCCGTGCACCAATTTCATCGAACATGCAGCGATAAATGCCACCTCAAATACCGCAAATACTGCGCCAAGCGCATACACCATATATTTTCTGCGTGGCCAGAGAGACGGTGCCGCCACCATCAGGAGAATTGTGCTCGCAAACAACGTGCCGCTCTCCGCCATACCGTAGGCATCGGCCAGTCGCGTACTTGACCCAAATGCTATCACGAGCACCGCTACGGCGATACACATCAACCAATTTAACCCAGCGATGTAGATCTGCCCGGCGCTTTCCGATGTATGGCGAATGTGCAGTTGTGGCAAATAGCCCAGCTGCACCGCCTGGCGGGTCAGCGAAAATGCTCCGGCGATGACTGACTGCGAGGCGATGAGTGTCGCAAATGTCGCGAGTATCACCATCGGCACCTGCGCCCAACTCGGGTACAGCCAGAAGAAAATATTTGTCGTCACCTCTGGGTTTCCCAACAAAAACGCGCCCTGCCCCAGATAGTTCAGCAGGAGCGCCGGGTAGACGATGAGAAACCAGCTACGCATCGTCGCCTGCCGCCCGAAATGCCCCATGTCAGCGTACAAGGCCTCTGCACCCGTCACCGACAATACCACTGCGCCCATTGCCACAAATGCACTCGCAGGATGCGCCATCACAAACCCAAGGGCTGTCAGCGGTGAGAGCGCCACCAACACTTCCGGCCGCTGCAATAGCGCGAGCAACCCTGCCACTGCCGACACCGCAAACCACAACAGCATAATCGGACCAAACCACCGCCCAAGCCGACCGGTGCCGCGAGATTGTGCGGCAAACAGACCCACCAGCGCAATGAGAGAAATCGGCACGGTCCAAGCAGCTAGGGTCGGCAATGACACTTGGAGCCCTTCGACAGCAGAAAGTACCGATATAGCAGGCGTGATGACACTATCACCATAAAATAGCGCCACGCCGACAAGCCCGACCAGTCCCCACTGCTTGGCACGCCGCTTGCCGCCGCGTTGCATTGCGCGCCGTATCAGCGCCACGAGCGCCATGATACCACCTTCACCATCGTTGCTCGCGCGCATCATCAGTCCAACATACTTCACCGCCACAATGACCGTCACGGCCCACAGCACCAGCGACACGATACCCAGGATATTATCGCGACTCGTCTCAAAATGTCCCAGCCAAAACGCCGCCGGCAACGCATACAGCGTACTGGTGCCGATATCACCAAACACCACGCCAAGCGCGCCAATCAATTTCGACGGCTCACGACTCTCGCGGCGACTCACTTATACTCCCCTCTGCATATTCTGCTAGTTACTATAGAGCAGATTGCCGTGTACGACTAGTGAAAAAGATTCATATTATTGCTACGTTACGCCGGATTATGTTTCTATTCGTGTCTTGATAGCTGCAAACAAAAACCCGAGTCCTACTGTCAGCAAAATATGCCCCAGGCCTGCAATGCCAGACACAGCAGCGCTATCCGCCACGCCGTTCACCTGCATTACGCCGTGCACTACCATCATGCCAACGCTCAGCAGCATACCGCCGTTGTAGTGCCAAAAGAACAAGTTAAACCACTTCGATTTACTCAGCAGAAACACCTTTTCCAGCGCCATCACAATCAAGAATAGCAACATCCCCAGCGCCAACAAGTGGAAATGGAGCAAATGAAGCTGCGTCGCGCCCTCAAAATGCTTCACTTGGTCTACATAGACTCGTACAAAAAACCCCGCACTCAGCCCCAGCACCAGATATGTCAGTGCTGCGTTGTATAGTTTTTTCATAAAAACTCCTTCTGGTGCCTAGGCGCCGTTTTGGTTGATGTCTACGAGCTCGATATCAAATACCAAATCGCTATTTGCCGGAATATTGCCCGACGGGCTCCTATCGCCATATGCCTGAGCAGCTGGGATGACGAGTCGTCGTGTGCCCCCAACTTTCATACCAGGTACGCCCTGGGTCCAGCCGGCAATCACTTGGTCGAGCCCAAAACTAATTGCCTTGCCAAAGTCATGACTACTCTGGAATATAATACCGTTTTTTACCAGCGCTCCCGTGTAGTGGGCTGTAATGGTCGCGCCCGGTCGTACTTCTTGGCCGCTGCCGACTTCGGTATCAATGATTTCGAGCTCGCCCACACCCTCGCGTGGTTCAAAGCTTGGAAGTTTTGTGCCTTCGTATTTCACGCCTATGCCCTTTCCAGAGCAACTTGTCGTCGCTTGCTTGCATACGTCATCGCGAGCGTCATGACTGACAGTGCGAGTCCACCTGCACATAGCTGAGTCAGACTTGCATGTGCCGCTGCTGCGAGTAACACACCCGATATAAGTGTTGCACCGAGCAACGCATATGAGGCGTTTCGGTAGGCCGCTCGTGGCTGAGCAACCGCGCCAATCGCGCTGATGATAGTGAGTACTGCAACGAGGATATGTAGAGAGATAATCATACTCTTAGTATACATGAAGCCTGTGGTTATTTCAGCTGCTTGACGACTTTCGCGAGCGTCAACCCAAACTGTACCGTCAGTACCGCGAGCAGCGCCCAGAGCGCGCCGATAATCATCGGGTAGTGGTCGTTCCAGCCATTATCCGAGACATGCTTCACCAGGATACCCATATACGCCCACATGAATACCGCGCCGTACGCGCAGTTAGTGTTGCGAATCATCCCTGCGAGCCCCACAAACGCACCGACAATCAGCAGCGACACCGTCCAAAACACCGGCGACAGTCCAAATGCGTCCCATTTGATCGACACCAGCCAGGTGCAGATATTCGCAATCGTCGCGACTGTGATCCAGCCGAAATAAATGCTAAACGGATTTTTCACCAGCATGCGCTCGCGCAGCGTAAATTCCTTGTCCTTCAGCGTCTCCTCGATTCGCACCAGGCTATACAGCATACCGATAATCAGCAGTACACTGAGCCACAGAATTTCATATTGCCACGCCAGTATCCAGATACAGTTCAGCACCGATGTCGCGATGAAATACGGCGTAATTGCTTCGATAGTCTCGACTTTTAGCTTGCTTTTCTTGGCTTTGCCCAGCCAGCCCATTTGATAGAGAGTATAGGCGCCGAGCAGCAAGTAGATAACGCCCCATATCGCAAACGTATAGCCCGCTGGCGTAAAGAGCGACACATTCCTGTCAGAAATCGCCGCCGTGTTCTGGCCATTTAGCAGCGTCGTGCTGCCCGCCAGCCCATTGAGCACCAGCGTCGCCACAAATGCCACCAGTGCAATCCAGCGGTTGCGCATATTTGGTTTCTTTTTTAGAAAAAACACTACTCTCCTCCTCTGCCCGATACACGAGCACTTTTCCCTAGTGTACCACGAAGGTTTGCGGTTAGCTCGGTCTCGCTATCTATCGAACCACTGACAATCTACGCTACCATCTCTGGAGATTCCTGGCGCGCAGCCCAAGATTCTCTAGGATGGTACGGTGGTGAGAGAGATGGCGAGGGCGAGCTCAGGTTTTTATTCAACACGCTCCGCAAAATATTCCACCGTCTCTCGCATGATTATCTCGGCAGTTTTTGGCCCAATTCCATGCAGTTCTTGCAACCGCTTGCCAAATTCTTTTTCGCTCTCACTCGCATTGATCATCAGCAGCAGTGACCCATCATACATCGCGATCAACTGCGTGCTCATGGTGTGTAGCGCCTTCGCCATGACGTGGTTGTAGCGCGTATACTTGCCCTCCACAAGCAGCCGCGCCAGCGTATACTCTCGCGCTTCCTTCAAAGCCCATGGCGTATCATACCCGCGCTCGACAAACAGCTTCCAAGTATTCACCGCCACCGTCGACTGAATCGGCTTGCCCAGCAGATACGCCAGCAAAAACCACCGAAACAAATCGTCCTCACTCCCCATCACATCCAGTCCATAATCTTCGGGGTGATGTACAGGTTTCGGTCTCGCAGCTCGCGCCATCAGCTACTACTCGCCCCTCTGCTGCGTATGTTCACGCAACCAAGCAGCGATTTGCTCAACTTCCAGACACTCTACTGCCACTCTCACCGCAAAGTCCTCAAGCTCTTTTGGTGTCGCAGTAAGCGCATGACCATTTCTCATCAAGAAAATACCTGCGAGAGTCGTCCCCGTCCGCTTGTTACCGTCCACAAACATATGGTCTGCGATGCAGTTGCGCATATATACCGCAGCTTTTTCATAGACAATATCGTACTGCTCCGCGCCAAAAGCCACCAATTGCGGCGCTTCGACAAGCGACAACAGTCGCTGCTCATCACGCACACCATGTGAGCCTCCAAAGTCCTCTATCACCATAAAGTGCACTTTGAGTATTTCTTCGACAGAAAAATAATTCATCTTAGCGATTCGCGAGATTTTTTAGTGTTTCGCCGTACTGTTCTTTGAAAGCGGCGTACTCGTTATCGAGTGAAGATACCTTTCGAATCGGCTCTACCGTTACTCGCACTTCATCGCCATCAGTGAGCTTCAGCTCACTAAGCTGCTTCGCAGGTATGGTCACCCCCCTGCTGGTGCCAATTTTTATGATCTTCTGCGTTGTAGTTATTGTCATATATACATACTAACACTATTATAATAATATTGCAATACTATTGTAATGTTATTTCTTCGATGGTACCGTCAACGTATAATCCCTAGTGACCTCAGGCAAGCACACGAGATTTTCTTCGTCCAGTATCTCTGCATCTGCCAGCAGCCACCTCATCGATTCTCGCTTCTAGTGTCGTGTCATATGCCATATAACCTCATGGTAGCGCTTCTCACGCTGAGATGTATCTCTCTACCCCGGTCTCAAGCAATAATCGAGCTATTGCAATTTATACTATAGTATGGTATAATGTTTGTAACGTCAGCAGACGTCGTCCTTCTAGATTGGAGTGGTTGCATGAAGAGGTTTGCCAAAAACCCCGTTGGCGGCCTGGTCGTCGTCATCATTGCGCTCGTCATCTTGACGGCGTACATGGGCACGGTAGTCAAAGTCGCCGTCATAGTAGCAGCTGTGTGGGTCATTGCAATCGCCGCCAAACATTTGCTCGGCGGCTCACCCAACACCGGGCACTACTGCCCCCACTGCAGCCACCCAAATCACGGGAGGCAGCAATGCGGTATGTGCCGCTGCCACCGCTAGAGGATGCCCCTTGGATACTGTCGAGTCGCGTATGCGATTCCACTATCCAAGGGGAAATTTTTTAATGTAGGAGCTACGCAAACACTAAACAAGTTCGCTAATCGCCACGCGTACCTGCTCAGTCGTATCGCGGTCACGCACGGTCACCGTGTTATCCTCAAGTGTCTGAAAATCAATCACGACACATTTTGGCGTACCGATTTCGTCTTGGCGACGGTAGCGCTTGCCGATGTTACCGCTGTCATCCCACATGACTTGGCCGTGCTTTTGCTTGAGGGCACGGTAGATGTCGCGGGCTTTGGTGACGAGCTCTGGCTTGTTTTTGAGCAGTGGGCTCACACAGTATTTGATCGGCGCGAGGTGCTCTGGCAATGCCAAGTAGATGCGCTTTTCGCCGTTTTGCTCATCCTCACGGTAGCTGCTCGTGAGCACCGCCATCAGAGCACGCTCAACACCAAAGCTCGGCTCGATCACATGCGGCACAAACTTATCGGTCGTGCCTTTCACGGTGTATTCCATATTCTTGCCACTGACGCGCTGGATATTGCCCAGGTCAAAGTCTGTGCGGTACGCAATCCCCATCAACTCCTCACGGCCAATCGGATAGTCAAACTCGATATCAATGGTGCGCTTGCTATAGTGCGCCCGGTCTTCCTCGGGCACCTCGAGCTCATGAATCTTGTCGCTCGGTAGGCCAAGCTTACCCAGGAACTCATGCGTGCTCGCCAGCAGCGCGTCGAAGCTCTCCTGCCATTTGTCCGGGTGCACGAAATACTCGATCTCCATCTGCTCAAACTCGCGGCTGCGAAAGATGAAATCGCGCGGACTAATTTCGTTGCGAAATGCCTTGCCCTGCTGCGCGATACCAAATGGCAAATCTGGGTAAAACGAGTCGACGACATTTTTGAAATTCGTAAATATTCCTTGCGCCGTCTCCGGTCGCAGATAACTAATCGCGCCTTCGTCTTCGACTGGACCAACGGTCGTCTTGAGCATCATGTTAAATGCCCGTGCCTCACCAAACGTACCTTCTTGGCCGCAAGCCGGACACTTGTTTGGGTTATCGAGCTTGTCCGCGCGGAACCGCCCCTTGCAGTTGCCGCATTCCACCAGTGGGTCAGTAAACGTATCGACATGCCCACTGGCCTGCCAGACTTTTTGGTTCATCAGTATCGCCGCATCGACTGCATACATATCGTCACGCGAGTCGACAAAATGCTGCCACCACAAATTCATAATATTGCGTTTCAACTGCACACCGAGCGGCCCATAATCCCACGTGCCACTCAGTCCACCATAAATATCTGACCCCTGATAAATAAACCCACGGCGCTTCGCTAGGCTGACAATATCGTCCAATTTCACTTCGCTCACAGTGCTTCTCTGCTTCCTGCATGTTGGTAACATGCCTAAAGAATTATTGAGTATCAGTATACCACGCCACTACTGTCAGTAGCTAATCGATCGCCGCGTGTTGCCGGGCCATCATCCAGCATTCGGGCAGGATTGTTTCAATTCCCCCAACCTGCATCATGGTCTGAATAGTTTTTGTACTCATGAGGCGCATAAATTTGATATGGTCGGCATCGATATCGCCCTGCTCGGCAACGCGGAGCCCTCGCTCGCTGCCATCGTACATATACGTCTTGTCTGGCAGCAGCGGTGCACCAGTGATGTCTTTTTCGAGATTTATTTCGTACCCCGTGAGCTCCGCGTAGTGAATATAAAACCACGTCTGCACCAGCTGCAATGGTACCGTCACGACATCGAGTGCCATGAACACCTCGCCAAGCACCCCATACCATTCGGGCTCATCGATATCCGCACTCGCTCGCGCTACTAGATTGACGGCCTCGTAGCCAAATTGCAGACGGTCATAATCTTCGAGAATATGTCGATAAAACTGCACCAACCGTGCGCTGGTTAGCACACCCATGCCGCTCTTGCCGCGACCGGTCGTAATCACCACATCGCTGACTGCAAACAGCTCAATCCCACCTGCGAGTTTGCTTTTCTCACGTCGCACACCCTTTGCAATCGCGGTGCGCTGCCCGAGCGGTGTAATCATCCGCAAGATACGATCGGCCTCACCGTAGTTCGTCCGACGCAAGATTATCGCTCGAGTCCGCTCCACGCTCATGGCACTACCTTTTCCACTGCAGCGACGATATCAGCTGGTTTCATTGAAGTTTTATCTAGTACGACCCGTGCCCCATAGGCATTGAGGCTATCTTTTGGGATGTCAGCGGCACTCGTCGTACACACAACGACCGGAATGTGTGCTAAATCACTATGCGATGCAAGTTCATGTAGCAGCACCATGCCGTTTGGTCCTGTCAAAAACATATCGAGCACTATCACATCGGGTCGAGCCGAGTCGATTGCGTCCATCGCCGCTATACCATCTGTAGCGCCAGATACCTCATAGCCTGCAACTACGAGCTGGCGTTTAAACTGCTCCAAAAACCACGTATCATCCTCGACCACCAACACTCTTTTGCGAGGCTTGGTCATAGCAACCTCAGTTGCTGCGACGTATAGATATCGACATAAAACGTCGCGCCGTCACGGTGGCGCGTCGCACCAATCGTCGCTCCCATAGCTGCCGCAAACTGACCGGCGATATACATACCCAGCCCGCTCGATGCCGGTCGCTGTTGCATCGGCTGCGCCCTGGTCCCGAGCGTCGAGGCCAATGTACGCCACAGCTTCGGCGCAACCGCTGGGCCATAGTCGCGCACTCCGAGACGAATATACTCGCCGCCTTCGGTCTGCTGTATCGTGATGACCACTGGCGCGGAATTATCCCCATAGTGCAGCGCATTGTCAGCGAAACTCACCAGTATACGTCGTAGCAAATCTCTATTTGCATACCCGAGCACCGTGTGTCGTTTCGTCTGCAACTGCAACTTCCTACCCTTTGCGCGGTACAGTGGCTGCAACTCTCGCACGACCTCGTCGCAGACTAGCGTAGGGTTTAACGGCTCAAGCGTAAAGAGACTATCCTCGAGTCGTGCCTGCTTGGTCAAATCTGTCGTGAGACGCAGCGCACGCTCGCTCGTCAACGCGATTTGCTGAGTGATACGCTGGCGATCATAGGCCGACATATCATCACTCTCTAGCTCCAGAGCGAGCTGGCGCACCAGTGCTAGCGGCGACTTCAGTTCATGGGCTGCAGCAACAAAAAGGGGCGCAGACGCAAATACGTTGCCACCCCTATCATCATCAATATCTATCCCCTCCATAGGCTACTCCTAGTGTAGCACATAGCCAACCTCGAGGTACTCGAGCTATTCGTTGAACTTCACTGTTTTGAGTAGCGTAGCATAATCTTCGCTAAAGACGTCACCGTCAGTCCGCATCATCAGTGTGCGGTCACGCATTTTGAGCAAAATCGCCGTACTAATCATTTCTTTGCTAAAGTTACCCACAAGCATCGTTCCGGTGTGTGTGCCATCCGTATATACGCTCGACTTAAGTTCACCTTTTTTGATCTGCTTGTCGTACGAAGCAAGTTTTTGATCGTAATTTATCTGCTCAATCGTCACTCGTAGCGCTAGCTTCTGAGTCTCAGTGAGTGGCGGCACGATGACAGGATTGAGATACGCCTGGAAGGTAACGCCGCCGCCGACAGCAACATCAGTCGCCTGGTACACGCTCCACGTCTTTGGGTAGTCAAAAGTCAATCGACCATAGTCGCTCGGCCCAACAAACTGCTTCATGGGTTCTTTCTCGCGCTGTGCAAACCGTTTTTCGTCAGCGGTTGACTGCTCAAGCTTGGCTTTGGCAACTGCGCCCTCAACCTTGCCTTCGACATCAGACTTCTGATCCATATAATTGACGTAAGACCAGATACCAAACGAACCAAACGCCACAACTAGAATTGTCAGCGCAATAATAGCGAAGATACTTGCACTGATAGCGCCGCGCTCATGATTGTGTCGTGTACTCATATGCTCTTATTATACTTATGGTTGGCTGATTGTAAAGGCTTAATATCATAGAGGTGATAGGCTCCAACACTACGAATTGCAGACTCATCTGGCACAGCAAAACCATAACTGATGAAACTAATTTCTTTTTTGAGTCGACTTGCCTCTTGCTGAATCTTTGTATACATTTTTTTGATATCACGGCCATCGCCAAAAGTATAGACAACTGTTGTCGCCTCAGGTAGCTTGGCTCTCCAGAAATTAGCCAGGTGTACTTCCACCCCACTATCTCTACGCGACAGCCAGCGAGACACTACGACGAGGAGTGGATGAATTTCATAGCCGATCGCTCGTGCGCCACACTCCCTCGCCGCGCGCAATACCACACCATCCCCCGACCCAATATCGACCAGTGTATCGGCCTCGCTGAGACAATAGAGCTCGGTGAATGCCACCCGAATATCACGCCGCTTGGACGGCAAATACGGCGCGCCCGTAAACGCCACGAAGCCCACAGCAATGATAACTCCCCCGATAATCCAGAGCCACATATGGATTATGCGGCCTGATCAAATTTTTTCTTCAGAACAATAATATCGTTTTTATACTCATCGAGTTCTTTTTTGATTGCATCGGCCAATGTCTCAGCTTGCTTATATACCTCCATCGCCTCTTCTAGACGAAAGTCGTCGCTCTCAAACCACGCCACGAGCGCTTCGAGTTCATTCATTTTCTCTTGGATCGATTTAGTTGCTCCTGACATCTTGTACCTCCGCTGTTATTGTGTCGTTCACTCTCTCTATTGCTATCGTTTCGCCAACTTGCACCGAGCCGCGTATCAGTGCATACCCTCTTCGCAGCACCGCGTGCGGGCTGTAGGCCTCGAGTCGAGCGACGGTACTCGCCAATAGTCGTTCAACTTCATCATGACGCCCAATCAATACTTCCGTGGCCTGTTGCACCATACCATTCACTTGCTGCTCCAGTCGCTCGACTGCCCGCTCGCTACGCAGCCCAATGAGACTCACCGCGTGATACGCCTGACGAATTAACTCTCGCTTGTCGGGCACGATGATCTGCGCTGCATTGCTCGGTGTCGCAGCCCTCACATCAGCAGCAAGCTCAGCAAGTGTCTCATCAATCTCATGTCCGACCCCCACTAGAGTTGGCACACGACTCGCTGCAATCGCTCGCACCAATGGCTCATCATTAAATGCACCGAGGTCGTCTGCGCTCCCGCCACCGCGAATTATCACGATGACTTCAGGGGGTGTCTCGGCAGCATTGAAATACTCTAGCGCCCGAATCATCTGGTCTGGCGCCACCTCGCCTTGTACCTGGACATGCGCCACTTCAACTTTCATACCACCCCATCGCTCAGCCAAGATTGCCACAAAATCCGCATATCCAGCCGCCGCTGTACTGCTGATAACACCGATGTGTACCGGTATTGCTGGCAGCATCCGTTTGCGCTCGGGGCTAAATACCCCCTCTTTTTCAAGCTTCATTTTGAGCAGTTCAAAACTCTTTTTCAGACTCCCCTCACCGCTCGGGCGAATTGATTGCACCGTCAGGCTAAACTTTCCCCATGGGGTGATTTTTGGCGTCGCCCTGATAACCACCTTCATGCCGTCTTCGATAGGGATGCGCAGCTGCCATGCTGTCATGAAACACCCGACGCTGCCTGATGCGTCTTTGAGATCAAAAAACACAAATTTCTGTTGATTAATCTTAAAGCTCGCCACTTCACCTTCTACTTCGACCGCTGGATACGCATACTCGAGCGTCTGGTTGAGGCTCGCAAGCAAATCACTGACGGTGAATATCGGAAGCTCGTTTGCCATATTTATTCAAAGTGAGTTGATAAAAAATGTATCCAGCACCAATCGTAATGAGCAAAATAATAACTCGTGCCAGCACGATACCAGCGAGTGCCTTGCCCTCATGTACACCAGCCATGACGAGCACCATCACCATAATTGCCTCGTATGCACCCGCTCCACCAGGTGTAACAATCGCAAAACCTGCGAGACTCGCCAGGCTATATGCAATCAAAATCGCTGCTGGATTTACCACCACGCCGAGCGCAAGAAATGTCACAAAGAAAATCAATATATCTGCCACAATAAATAGCACCGCCCAAAAAAACGGCTGCCACAGCAACGATTTCTCTCGCTTCAACTCCACATAATCATCGTGTAGCTCATCGAGAAAGTCGATCAGTTTCTCGCTGCGCAATATTTTGCGCTTGCGACCGCGAGTCACTATGCGTGTCAGCTTATTTGTCGTCCGCTGCAGCCACTCACCTAGACGTCGAATCCGCGCCGGGCTGTGTACGATATAGATAAATAACGATACCGTCGCAGCCATACCGATCACGAGCAGCGCGCTCATCAAAATCATCCATCGGTTTAGCTCCCCATCAATCGTCACAATCACTAGAGATACAAACAGTGTCACAATCGTCGCAGCAAATCCAGATGCGTAGCGCACCGCTTGCGCCATCATCGACCGCGCCATACTGACACCAAATTTTCCTAGTCTCCAGTTGGCATACGACACGCCGCTCACCCCACCACTCGGCAGCACGTGATTGACAAAATTCAATTCGAGCGACACTCGCATCAATGTGAATGGACTGACTTCTTTGATAATCTTTTTTTGGCGTAGATACGAAAACATCATCTCACCAGAGAACAAATAGCTGAGAATCGTACATACAAACACGAGTAATAGTAGCCAGATGTTAACTTGTGATAGCAGATGCAGCGCATGGTCGAGCTGGTGGCGCGAGAAAAACAGAATCACCACTATCATGATGAGCGTCACGACACTCAAGATTGTCTTAAACGATACCTTCATCTGGTAAGTATTATATACTAGCAACATGTATATCACTATCCTCGGACGCCAACCCGCTCTCGGCATGGCCGAACTCGAATGCCTCTATGGCAGCGACGCGGTGCGCTGGTTCTCTGACGAGTCAGCTATCGTCACCTCGCCTGAGTTTGATTTTGAGCGCCTCGGCGGCAGCCAAAAAGCCGGCCGCGTAGTCGCCGAACTCTCTGGCGACTGGCGCCGTGCCAGTATGCAAATCGTCAGCGCCTACACCGACGCCTGGCGAACCCATGAGGGCAAGATCACCCTCGGCATCAGTGCCTATGGCTTCAAAGCCTCTGCACGAGATATCCAAAAAACCGGCATTATCCTCAAACAAAAGCTCAAAAGCCACGGCGTCAGCCTGCGCGTCATCCCAAACGCCGAGACAGCGCTCAACACCGCTGCGAGCCACCACAACAAGCTCGGGCTGTCTGATAACCACGTCGAGCTACTCGTCGTCCGCGCCAGCAGCGGCAAAGTCATCGTCGCCGAGAGTGTCGGCGCCCAAAACATCACTGCTCTCGCCGCTCGCGACCAAGCGCGGCCAAAAACCGATGCGTTTGTCGGTATGCTTCCACCGAAACTCGCGCGCATGATGGTAAATATGGCGACAGGAAGCTCGGAATATCTCCCACGTGAAGCCGTTTCTCGTCAGACCGCGTCGTCTCTGCAGAGCAGCACCGTCCTTGACCCTTTTTGCGGCACGGGGGTTGTCCTGCAAGAAGCCGCACTCCTCGGGTATAGCGTCTATGGCACCGACCTCTCCGAGAAGATGGTCGACTACTCCAGCCAAAACCTCAACTGGCTCACCGAGAAATATCAGCTCGACACAAGAGTCACTATCGAGCACGGCGACGCCATGACTCATCACTGGCGGTCGCCGATCGATACCGTCGTCGCCGAAACCTACCTCGGCCAGCCATTTAGCGCGCCGCCCTCACCCGCCAAACTCACCGAAGTCCGCGGCAACTGCAACCACATCATTACGAGCTTCCTGCGCAACATCGCCACGCAAATCCCTTTTGGCACTACTCTCTGCCTCGCCGTGCCCGCATGGCGCAGTTCAACAGGCAGTTTCACCCACTTGCCCTTCATCGGTTCACTCGACTCACTCGGGTACCAGCGCATAGAATTGAAACATGTCCGCCCCGAGCAACTCCTCTACTACCGCGAATCTCAAGTCGTCGCCCGTGAGCTACTCATCCTCAAAAAGGCTTGACGATTTCACCCCGTTGAAGTACAATAGTACGGATTGTTTATACAAAGTCTAAAGGAGTCATATGTCAAAGGTAAAAGCAGGTGGATCAAGTAAAAATATCCACAACAACGCTGGTGCTCGCCTCGGCGTCAAGCGCTACGGCGGCCAGAAAGTAAACGCTGGCGAAGTACTCGTCCGCCAAACTGGTAGCACAAAAGTTGCTGGCCCTGGCACGTATCTCAGCAAAAACTTCACTATTCACGCCCAAAAAGAAGGTGTCGTGAGCTTCAAGAAAATCAAAAAAGGCTCATTCACCGGCCGTACTCACCCACGCACGCAAGTTTGCGTCGAATAGTACCAGGGTTTCTCACAAAAAATACCTCTGAAACCAGAGGTATTTTTTGTGAGTATTATGGTCTATTGTTCACGAGACGCAGCTTGCTCAGCAGCTTCCTGCCACACCTCACTACGTAGTCTATTCTGCGAGGCAGGGTCACTATATGACTGTACTGTCTCATCTAGTGGTGTCGCAGGCAAAGGCGCTACTTCGCGAGCCGCCAACCCGATAGCTCCGCGACCCACCTCACGCTGACGCCGCAATTCGCTTCGTAGCGCTTCGAGCTGAGTATTTGGGAGACTTTTACCAGTGTGTCCACTACGTTGCCCTTGTCATCCAGGACGTCTTTTGTGAGTGTCGTGCTTTCATCGTGCTCACCTGTCGTGCCGATACCGATCCAGTCAGTCTCGATGACACCACTGCCATTTCCGCCACGCTCTACTGCCATGCCAGGCTTCACTCGGTCGCCAGGAAATGGCTTAGTAACACGAAGTATGTCGTCGAACGATGGCTGCTCAGGTGATGGTTGTGTTGGCTGGTGTTCATGGTGCATATTGTTTGTCTCTTTTTTATCGTATATTTACATAATAGCAAATATTTGATGAAAAGTCAATAAGCTTGCGTTTATTTCAAACTGTTCCAAAGAAATAATCCTAGCACGATATGCGGCTAGGATTATTTCGTGAGTGGTTACTATAGAACCCTCTAGTAGCAAGTGTGGCTACTTCTTGTGTTCTGGAGTGTGCGTACGGCCATCAGCGTAGACGTGATGAGTGCCGTCGGCAGGTACGATAACGTTTTTGTAATCTTTGGTGCCTTTCTCGGCTGCACGCTTGCGCGCGAGTTGTTTCTGATCCCAGTAGAAGAACGCTCCGACTGCGGCGGCTATAAGCACGCCGACGAGGATAGTGCTACCCAGGCCAGTATGTGGTAGCTCACCTGGTGCTGCAGGGTTGCAGCGAGCATCACCGGCAGGGATGCCTGGCTGACATTCGTTGCAGCGTGCGTCGCCAGCAGGGACGCCAGGCTTACATTCGTTTGTCTTACAGTCAGCAGTCACTTCTACGTTCGCGCTCCCCTGCTTGTTGCCATTGGCAGTTACCACTGTAGCGGTGTTGGTGAGAGTATTGGCACCACATTTTGCCTGCGACGCATCGACCGTGGCGGTAAATTTCACAAAGGCGTTGCCTTGTGGTGCATATGCGCCAATATTCAGTCCGTTGGTCGTGACAGCATCGGCAACTTTGCTACCATTTGGCGTCTGGGTATTGGCTAGCATCGTACTGCCCGCAACATAGGTCAGGCCTTTTGGCAGCGCATCGCGCACGACGACATTGTCTTGCTGTGCAGTGCCGGTGTTGGTATAGGTCACGAGGAAGTCAACTTTGTCACCTGGCTTGGCGCTCAAGCTGTCTTGCCATTTGTTTTGGCCACTGACTGAGACTTGCTTTTTGACGGTGAAGTTTGGCGCAGGGACATCTGCAACCTTCACTTTAAAGGTAACAATACCGGAGTACTGAAAACAGCCAGGGACGTTGCCATCCATCGAACGGTAGCCGAGGAGTGCTCCACTGCTCGTGACGAGCGAGTCAGGCAGTTTGAACCCAGGGTTTGGATTGATGTTATTGGTATATTCCGCCGAACCAGGTACATAGGCCACGGTAAACTTATTGTCAGAGGTGAGGACGACGTCATCCCAGACCTTTTGTGGGTTAGCATTGTCGGCAGTGATAAACCCGTCGATCTGGATGCTCGTACTCGCATTGTTTGGGACGTTAACCATCGCTCGGGTATTGGTCGCGGTCAAGTTGAGATTGGCTGCGGCGTTGTTGTGCACGTACAAGCGCACGAGATACTCCTTACCGTTCTGTACCTTGACGCTGTCTGTCCAGCCACCAGGTGCGGTATTGGCGGCGTCTTTGACAATCAAGAAGTTACGCTCATCGCCATAGTTTGGGTTGTTTGTGATCGAGTTGAAGGTGATGTGATCGGCCGGCTTCTCAATCGTAAAGGTCGGACGTGTCGGGCCGTAGGCCTGCGCGATACCCGCCCCAAAGATGAGCGCGATAACTGGCGCCAGCAATGCTCCTCGCCAGTGTCGCAGTGGTAGTCGCTTCATAAAGTTAGTGAACGTTTGTTTTCTCATCGTGGTAGTCTCCTTTTTGTCGCTCACGATTAATTACCGAAAGGGTTAGTTATTGTGCCGCCCGCGCTTGGTGGGATATTGGCAGGGTTGGTTGGATCGTAGCTTGGCTGTGCAGGCGTCGCCTGGTCAACTGCAGTGTCGTGCGAGACTGCTAAGTCACCACTAGCGCTATGATTGGCTGAATTGTCTGGAGTCGTGCTCGTGCCCTGCGTAGCGCCAGGTGCAGGCGCAGGTGATGTCGCCTCTTGCTTGGGTGGAGTATAGACGTTTGGCGGAGTAACTGCTGTGTCTTTGAGCGGACCAGAATCTACGCGCACATCACCCATTTGTTTTTGAGGATCAAGATTAGGATTGACGTTGATATCAAGGGTCGGCTTTTTCGCCTCTAGCTCTGTTACTGGAGTCACGGGGGTGTCAGGTGTATCGGGTGTGACTGGCACATCTGGAGTGACCGGCACATCTGGAGTCACGGGGGTGTCAGGTGTATCGGGTGTGACTGGCACATCTGGGGTCTCTGGAGTCACTGGTGGCGTCTCAGCCGGTTTGTCTATAGATTGCATCACAACCTCCGCTGGAATTACTGGTAAATCTGGAGCGATTTGCTCTAGTTGCTGTAGCTGACCATCTTTGATTACATATTCGATGACTTTTTGCCCACACTCTTTACGGAGTGTAAGTACCTCTTCACCGTCCTTTGAGACAGTCATAGCCGTTCCTCCGGTATCGATGCCGTGTGCCTTGAGCATCTTTGGAGATTCCCCTGGCTTCACCTCATCTGCAGCCTGCTGATAGACTGAGTCGTGTGTGCCAAGTCCAGAAAAGCTGACCGTCACGTCAGGATTGGCGAAGTACTCTTTCAGGGCAGCATGGAGCTTCTCGCGCGCTTCAGGAGACTCAAATTTCTGCGCACAATCTTGCAGTTTCGTCGTGTCAAGATCCTCGGCGCCACAGTTGAGTCCGACTGCCATCTGTGCAGCAAAGTTTGGACTATGTGCGGCATGCTCTAGGATGTAGTCAACTACGCCTTCCTTTGTCTCCGCGCCTTCATATCCTGGAGCCAGACCATACTTCTCTTTGTTGGGAGCATCCAGGTAGTAATTTGTTTCAAATTGCTCTTGCCTCTCGGTCTCAGCGAGCTGGTTGGCTATTTCTGCCTGCTCTGCCTGGTGCGCAGCTTGTTCGGCACTAACGAAGTTGCGCTCAGAAGTATTGAAGTTGCTGACAAGGTCGCTATGTGCTGCGCTACCGGCTTCAACACTGATAGAGGCAGGTGCACGCTCTGGCGCTTCATGCTGCATCGCATTGGCTGAAGTGCCAAATACTGCTCCTCCTGCGAGAGCGAGGCCGACCGCACCAAATCCAAGCTTCCTGCCCAGACCCTTGCGACCTGTCAGTTGTTCCTTGCGGGCTTTTCGCTCCTCTCGCCAATTTGCCCAGCGCTCGCGCATACTCGGCTGGCGATTTGGGTGACGTCGCACTTCACGGCCCACTACAGGCTCTTCGCCGACCGCACGAGATGATGCTGCCGCATAGGACACCTCTGGCTTCCCGAGACCCTCTGCCAGCTCACGAAGCTTGGCAGCGATTGCAGTCCTATCTCTATCAGTCAACGCCTCGAGTGTTTTTTGTAATTCTCCAAGAGTCTCAGAAACGGTATCGAGACGAGTAGCCTGCACGTCGAGCTGCGAAGCAATATCTTCCTTTATCTCCTTCTGCACTTCCGCCATTTTTTTGTTAAAAGCGGTTTCCCATTTTTTGACTACTTTTTCTGCCGCGACTTCTGCAGCCTGCTCGGCAGTAGAGACTTCCGCAGTCTGCTCGACAGTGTCGACGAGGGCTTCTGGCTCGACTGCTGGTGTGTCGGCATGAGTTTCATCGTGCTTCTGCTTAAATTCTGCATAGAGAGCGTCTTCGGCGTTGCGGAGCGCTGTCTTTGCCACCGCATGATCAGTCATGTCCGAGCGAAAATCGAGCGCGTCGACCGCTGCTCGCGCTTCGTCGACTTTGTCGCCACCAAGACTTGTCCATAGTGAGTTGAAATCATTGAGTTCGGCCTGGAGTTCGCGCTGTTTTGCATCACGCTGCCGCAGGGCAATTGCATCCATGGTGCCGCCATATTGACTGTTGACTTCGTTGAGGCTTGCTTGCAGCTCATCACGCTTGCTCGAAAATTCGTCGAGCAGCTCTCCAATTGGTGGTACGTCTTTTTGGGCTAATTTCTCAGCAAAAAAAGACGGCTCTGCTTTCTTTGTATCGTTGTGTTCATTCTGTGTGTCATGCGACGCTGTCACAGGAGTTTCACTCATCACCTTGGCTCCAATTTTTATATTTTCAACTAGTGTATGCCAAAATCATAGCAGCAATTTTCGTAAAACACAAGCGGTTTCGTGAGAAAATGCCTCCGAGTGCCTATCAGACCGAGCTTCAACCACGATGCCATCAATAAAAGAGATGACTTACGTGACTAAACTAGCTATCAGACGGGTTTTGTGGCGTGGTATCCATGCCGAGGTGGTGTTTGACCCGAGCGACGACATCGCCGATAACGACCTGGGATTTGACGAGGTAGTCGTCCACACCAAGCTGCTCGGCGCGCTCTTTGTCTTTTGGCTGGCTGAGCGCGGTGAGCATAATAACGTGAATGTTTGTGGTCTCTGGAGTATTGCGCAAAATATCAAGCACATCAAAGCCGCTAATCTTTGGCATCATGGCGTCAAGCAAAATCAGCTGCGGCTTGAATGACATTGCTGCGGTGAGAGCGTCTTCACCATTGTGTACTTCGTGAATTTCAAAACCTTCGAGCTCGAGTCGTGCACGATAGACTGATGCCAGGGCAGTATCGTCTTCGACCAGGAGAATTTTTTTCTTTGTATCCATATAGCTATTATACTACGCGAGAGTCCCAAAAAGCACAAGCACCTAGGGGAGTTGGAGAGCTTTTTTGGCGGCATCGAGCTGTGGATCGCGCCCAGCATTGGCATCGTCGCTCGTCAGCTGAACTGTTTGGTCGGGCGTAATACCCGCCGCTGTGATGTTTTTGCCATGCGGTGTGTACCAGCGTGCAATCGTCACTTTGAGCTGCCTGCCGTCTGGCAAATCAATCAACTGCTGTACTGTCCCCTTGCCGTACGTCTTTTCACCGACAAGCGTCGCAACTTTGTGATCCTGTAGCGCACCCGCAACGATTTCACTGGCGCTGGCGCTATTGCCATTGACGAGAATAACGGTCTTGACCCCGCCGAGAATTGGGTTGGTATCAGCCTTGATTGTATCTGTCGTTTTGCCATTGGTTTTTTCGCTCACAATCACCTGGCCATTGAGCCAGATACTGGCGACTTCCTTGGCGGCATCCAGATAACCACCACCGTCGTCACGTAGATCGAGAATCACACCTTTCACTCCTTGGTCCTTTAGGTCTGAGGCAGCTTTTTTGGTCAACTGTGCAGTATCGGAGTCAAACCGAGAAATCGTGATGACTCCGAGATTGTCAATAACCGACCAGCGAACACTCGTATCATTTAATTTGGCGCGAGTAATCGTAAAGGACTTGGTCTCTTCGCCTCGCTTGACGGTGACTTTGACTGATGTCCCTTCATCGCCACGAATCTTGCTTGCCACTGCGGTCGGTTCGGCGGCCACTACTGACTCGTCGTTGACCGATACAAACACGTCCCCTGCCAAGAGACCGGCCCGCTGCGCCGGAGAATCAGCCAACACCCGCACGACAGTCGGCTGACCACCGCGCGTCCCAAGCTCACAGCCGATACCTGTTACCTCGCCGCTGAGTTCTTTGGCAAAATCAGCTGCTTCTTTTTTGTCCATAAATATCGTGTAGCGGTCGCCAGCTGCTGCCACCATGCCACGCGCCGCACCATTGACGAGGGCGCTCTGGTCGAGGGTGCCATCATAATTTGCTTTGAGCTCCCGATACGCTTTTTGGACAATACCAAGGTCTAGCTGGTCAGCTGAAGCCTTGACTCCAAACACTGGTGCAATCGCCGCATACAGCTCTGTCGATCGCGTCCCCAGCACAAAGCCAACTAGCCCAACAAGTGCCATCGATACAAAAAAAATACTTTGCGAAACCCCCTGTTTGCGGCGTCGTGTCGCGCGTGGTTGGTCGAGTAGCTCTGGCGCGTCCATGCGTCTCCCTTTTTTTATAAATAGCTTATGTATTAGTATAGCGCAGACTGGGTGGGATGAGCGAGAAATTGGTTGTGAAAGTTGTTAGTGGGTTGTTTTTTGTTTTCATATTATAAATATCTTTCTCTTTGCGGAGAGACTAATCCTTACTTTTTTCACAAAAAGTAACAAACCTCCGTTCTTTTTTTGCCAAAGAACCAAAAGGCCTTCCTTTTAGCGTAAAAGGAAGCGAAAAGCTTGGGGATGGCTTCCCTCCACCGGGAACTTCGAACTCGTCTTTCTTGGGAAGTTGCGGAGTCCTTGTTCGGTGAGCAGGAACAAAGGACGTGTCCTCACTTCACCAGGAAAGACTCATTCTCAGTTCTCGGGTCAGTGCAGATATCCCCAAACCCCTGTTATTTTATGCGGCTATAGCCGCTATGTTTTCCGGCACAGCC
>CAZOOQ010000001.1:8528-64273 GCA_964581485.1 uncultured Candidatus Saccharibacteria bacterium | reverse complement strand
ACCTCGACACACGTAGTATCGACGACATGGAAAAAGTCTATATGGAAGCCTGGAAACGCGGCCTCAAAACGACCTACTATCTGCACATGAAGCCGCGGCACCAGGCCGAACAAAGCACGACGAGAGTGAACAAAACCGAAGAAATCGCAAAATCTGGTGGCAAAAAAGTCGGATTCGGCTTCGCCAAGAAACAGGCAGTGTAGCAGATGACCGACGGATAAAGAACAGCGAATCAACGTATAACTAATCCAAGCAAAAAATAGGGGGAACAACCATGAATGCAAGCGCAATCGTAAACGACAACATGACACTAGAAGAAAAATTGGCAGCAATCGACATCGCCATGAAAGAAGCACAAGCGACGGCCGATGCCGAAGCGCGCTCTCGTGGTGAAGTAGCAGCACCAATCGATCCAGCAGATTTGACGATGTGTGAGGGGTGCCAATAATGCCAAAGTTTGAACTTACCGATGGATTTCTTGACTTGCAAGCTAGTCGTCCTAACAGCCGCGTTGAGCTAGGACCACAAGGTGTCGCGATTATTGACCCCAATCAGCCACCAATTCCAGAGGTGATAGAAGCTCTCAAAGAGCGGATGGAGCGCATCAATGCTCAAATGGGGCAATCAACGCTACTCGATATGGAGCTCAGTGCATCGTAGTGCTCATGCTCGCGCTAACGCAGCGTGATTGATAGGATACATATATGGAATATAGCCGTAAACATTCAGATACTGAGGCGTTGTACGGGCGACGAGAACGATTGCTGTCGACGATGTACGGCGCGGTAATGGCACTATTTGAGCTTGAGAAGAATCTTGCAAATCCAATCGGTGCAACACCAAGCACAAAGTGCGAGCTCGAAGAGAGCAGGGTGTATTTTGCAGATCAACTTGATGCTGCATGGAGTGAGCTCGAAGATCTCGACAAAGTAAATAAGGAATAGGAGGGGTATATGGCAAAAATTTTAGGATCAGGCATTCAGGATGGCTTGCTGCTCAAGCCGATTCATTATCCGTGGGCGATGGATTTGTACAACCAGGCGGTGGCAAATACGTGGTTTCCAAACGAAATCCAGCTAGCACAAGACCTCGCCGACTGGGAGAAAATGAGCGACGAAGAGCGCCACGCCGTGACCTTCCTGATGAGCTATTTCAACCCAAACGAGCTACTGGTGAACAAAGCATTGGCTTTTGGTGTGTACCCATACGTCAATGCTGCCGAGTGTCACTTGTACCTCGCCAAGCAGATGTGGGAAGAAGCGAACCACTGTATGGCGTTTGAGTACGTCCTCGAGACATTCCCAATCGACCGTGAGCAAGCCTACGCAGCACACGTCGACGAAGCCACCATGGCCAAGAAAGAAGAGTTCGAGACACGCTTTATCAAGCGCATGACCGAAGACACCATGGATATCACGACGACTGAAGGCAAAAAAGACTTCATCCGAAACCTTATTGCCTACAATATTATTCTCGAAGGGATCTGGTTCTACTCGGGCTTCATGGTAGCGTTGTCTTTCCGACAACGAAACTTGCTCCGAAACTTTGGTAGTCTCATCGACTGGATTGTTCGCGATGAATCATTGCACTTGAAATTCGGTATCAACCTCATCCTGACCACCATCGAAGAAAACGAAGACTTGCAGGACGAAGAGTTCGCCGAGGAAATCAAGCAAATGATCCTCGACGGTGTGGCGATGGAAGAGGAATACAACAAAGCCCTCTTGCCAAATGGCATCTTGGGTCTCAACGCCGATTACATCAACCAATACGTCAAGTATCTGACTGACCGCCGCCTCGAAGAGCTCGGGTTTGAGCCACATTTCAACGTCAGTAACCCCGCCAAGTGGATGGCGACAGCAAATGACACCTATGAACTCGTGAATTTCTTTGAGAGCACCAACACCAGCTACGAAGTAAATGCCGGCAACGCCGAGGCAAAACTCAAGAACACGACGGATGGCACCGAGAACGAGCCAGCCGAAAATGATGACAAATAGCTACGACACCTGAGATCGAAGTAAAATTTGTCAACATCGATATCAATGAAGTGCCTGCAGCGCTACAAAATTAGGCGCTACCTGTGCGCAGTCGATGCGTGACATGTACCACGCGCAGCGTTCGGCACAACGGCGTCTATCAGCTGCGATATTTATACGGCGATCCCGTAAAGTTGTTGCCTGGCCGCGCATTGCGCTAGATGAACCGCTACAGACTATTATTTCTGACTGACCATCCACAAGTGTTTGGCAAGTTAGCTCATCTGTTAAGGGATTATCCTTTTTGTAGCTTTTGTGGTGCTGAAGGGTACTTGAAGTGTCTGTTTGCTATACTAGAGACACTAAACGAGGAGATGTGATATGAAGAAATCTTTGCGCCACCGATCACTTGCGATATGCTGTGCGGCGATAGCTTTTCCTGCCGCAATGGCTGTCGGCACACTGTCGGGGAGTTTGTTTAAGCTCGCCAACCCCAACAATATCGATGTATGGCAGCCGCTTGCGTATCTCAGTCATGCGGTTATTCCCGGCGTTGTGGTGTTTCTGGCGCTGCTTGGTATCGCTGTCATGAGTATTGCGCAACTCTATCGACAGGAGAGGACTCTGCAGTTGTCTGCGAGATTGCCGGTCGCGATAGTACTAGTCAATCTGATACTCGCTGCGGTATTGTTTGGCGGGCAAGCTATCACCCGCATCGCCGAAGATAACTGGGCGCGGGCAAATGGCCAGATGACACACGAACAGCGCGACCGTCAACTCGAACATTTTTTTCAGAATACTGATGCTCAGCGCCACTAGTATGGAGGCTGATTGATAGTGGGTCGTGACTGTTCTTTGAGGTGTGCCGAGATAGCGCTACAATAAAGCCATGATAGTGGCATTTTTGCTTTCTCTTGCGGCGGGCCTAGCGACCTCGATCGGTGGCTTGCTCGCGACACATCGGCGCGGTGTCGAGCGTGGGTTTGTGGCGATGAGCCTGGCCTTCGCGGCGGGGGCGATGGTGTTTGTATCGTTTGTTGAATTACTTCCAATTGGACTGAAGAGCTTTGGCGGCGATTTGCACGCGCAGCTACTCACGTTCTTGGCGTTTTTTGCAGGGATTGCGCTGGTGCTGCTGATTGACCGCGTCGTGCCAAAGTCGGTGAATCCAGCCGAAATCGAGGGTCGCGAAGAAACGCGCAGCAAGAGCGAAGTGCGCGACGGCAAGCGGCTGATGCGCAGTGGTATATTGGTCGGCGTCGTGCTGGCGCTACATAACTTTCCAGAGGGCATGTCGACGTTTTTTGCGAGCTACCAGAGCATCTCGGTGGGGTTGCCGCTGGCGGTAGCGATTGCCATCCATAACATCCCCGAAGGTATCGCGGTGGCGGCACCAGTATATGCCGCTACCAAGAGCCGCAAAAAGGCGTTTTGGTGGGCGACCCTATCTGGGCTAACAGAGCCTATCGGAGCACTAGTGGGTGTACTGCTAGTGTCGCACGTGGTCTCACAAGAGTTCTTCGGCCTGCTCTACGGACTCACGGCCGGCATGATGGTATTTATCGCGCTGGACGAGCTGTTGCCCGCTGCCAAGCGTTACCAAACGCACGACCACCAATCAATATACGGCATGCTCGGTGGTATGGTAGCGGTGGCAGTGAGTATGATGTTGCTCCAGGTCGGCTCTTCATAAATTGTGAAAACAACCGAAGTCGCTCCTCTTGAAGTCGCGCTATGCGTGCGACTGCCTTGAAGACTTTCCACTAGGTGTAGGGTAGAATGTACAACATAGCACGCTAGATATAGCGTAGAAGACTGACTTCGTGCTATATTGGAATTCCATGGGGGTGAAGAATCACATGGACAAAAAGACACAATATATTTTCGTGACAGGGGGTGTTCTCTCCGGGGTAGGAAAGGGAATTACCGCGGCCAGCATGGGTGCTGTGCTCAAGGCCAAGGGCCTGACTGTTTCTATTCAAAAATGCGACCCGTATCTCAATGTAGATGCGGGTCTTTTGAATCCTGCGGAGCATGGCGAGTGCTTCGTGACGAAGGACGGCGCCGAGACTGATCTCGATCTGGGTCACTACGAACGATTTCTCGATATCGAGCTCGAGCAAAAAAACGCCACGCTCAGTGGGCGGCTGCTGTGCGACCTCATCGCCGACGAGCGAGCTGGCAAATTTGGCGGCAAAACTATCCAGTTGGTGCCTCACCTGACAGGAGCGATCCAGGAGTCAATCATCGAAGCTAGCCAGGGCAGCGACGTGCATTTCGTCGAAATCGGCGGCACGGTAGGCGACTACGAGGGCCTGAGCTTTGTCGAAGCAATCCGTGAATTTGGTCGCAAAGTCGGCCGCGAAAACGCGCTCTACGTGCATGTTGTCTACGTGCCATTTATTGGGACGAGCAAAGAATTCAAGAGCAAACCAGCTCAGAACGCGCTGAGCGATCTGCGTGGATTTGGCATCGTGCCTGATGTCGTGATCGTGCGCACCGACGACCCGGCGCCAGAGTCAATCGCCCGCAAAATCGCTATGTTTGGCGGCGTGCCAGAAGAAGCAGTCCTCATGATGCCAAATGTCGACAGCGTATTTCGTATCCCAGAAATTATCGCAGAGAGCAGTCTGATGCCCCTGCTCGACAAGTTTACCCACACCACCAACAAACCAGACCTCAGCAAATGGCGAGACCTGCTGGAGCGCCAGCTAGCGCCAGTCAGCCAAGAGGTGCGTATCGGCCTGGTCGCGAAATACATGGACAACGAAGACACCTACATCTCGGTGCTCGAAG
Organism: uncultured Candidatus Saccharibacteria bacterium; assembly: GCA_964581485.1. Taxonomy (GTDB): domain Bacteria; phylum Patescibacteriota; class Saccharimonadia; order Saccharimonadales; family Saccharimonadaceae; genus Saccharimonas. Next base: position 59,498 of record CAZOOQ010000001.1, on the reverse strand, counting down.
CGCTAAAGGCCGCCGCCTGGCGCGATGGAGTAGGTCTCGAGGTGCAGTGGATCAATGCAGAAACGGCGGGCGACGAAGATTTCGCTGCCGTCGATGGATTGCTCGTTCCTGGTGGGTTTGGTACGCGCGGCGTCGAAGGCAAGATTGCAGCTGCCCGCTACGCGCTCGACCACAATATGCCATATCTTGGTATCTGCCTTGGTCTGCAAGTCGCGGTCGTCGCAGCCGCTCGCAAAGCCGGGCTCGAAGGCGCAAATAGCACCGAATTTGATGCAGACACCAGCGCACCAGTCGTCTATATCATGGATGGCCAAGCAGGCAAAGAATCAACCGGCGGTACGCTGCGACTCGGGGATTACCCCGCGCACCTCGACATCGATTCGCTTGCGTACCGACTCTACGGCGAGCAAGACATCGTCGAGCGCCACCGCCACCGCTACGAGGTGAACCAGAAGTACCGCGAAGCCTATGAGTGTGGCGGTCTCGTGATTAGCGGTACGAGTCCCGACGGCAAGCTCGTCGAATTTGTCGAAGCCGTGGATCACCCGTACTTCATCGCTACCCAAGCTCACCCCGAATTTCGCTCGCGCCCGACGCGTCCGCACCCGCTCTTCTCTGGCCTCATCCGCGCAGCTAGAGGTGACTCTAAGACTACTTGACATTTCATACCGTTTGTGCTAATATGAAACTATGGCAGAAGAAAAACAAACACAAATCGATGACACATTGACGCAAGACGATACGGATATGCTTCGTGCGGTATTGCTCAGTGCGCACTCTCGTGGGATTGCACCGGTATCGGTGTACAACCAGTCTGAAGTGCTGGCATTTGACGAAGAAGCGGCTGCTTAGATAACCCGAAGCAACCGCCTCTGTTGTATAATAGGCTCCAGTTATGGAGTCTATTCGTTTATTGATTGGCGACGCTGTACGTGACCTCTACTCGCAAGATGTAGAGGTGACGCTTGATCGTCCTGAGGCGCAGTTTGGTGATGCAGCGACAAATACGGCCATGCAGCTAGCGCGAGTGGTGGGCAAAAATCCCCGAGAGATTGCGGAAGCTCTGGCTGAGAAACTACGTGAGCATGGGCAGTTCACAGAGGTCACGGTAGCGGGTCCAGGGTTTATCAACCTGCGACTGAGCGATGCGGCACTCTACGAACTAGCAGCCGCAGCGCCGCAGCGCGTACTTGATGGCAAGACGTACGTCCAAGAATACAGCTGTCCAAATGCCTTCAAAGAATTGCATACGGGCCATTTGTACCAGACGATGTATGGCGACGGGCTGGCGCGGCTGCTCGAAGCTGCAGGTGCCACCGTGCACCGCACGAGTTTTGGTGGCGATGTGGGGCTGCACGTCGCGAAATGCCTCTACGGGATGCAAACCACGCTCGGTGAAAATGCCTATGAGCAGCTCGACACGGTGCCAGCAGAGGCGTTTGCTCGGGCGCGCTGGATCAGCGAGCAGTATGTCAAAGGCGCGGCTGCGTATGAGGATGATGAGGCAGCAAAAGAGCAGATCGTGGCACTCAACAAAGCCGTGTATGCACTTCACACTGACAACGATCATGAGTCGCCCCTCGCGAAGCTATATTGGATGACGCGGCAGTGGAGTTTTGATTATTTTGAGGCGTTTTATGACTTGATACGAGTCGATCATATGAAGTACTACCCAGAAAGTCAGACAGCACCAGTCGGTATGAACGTCGTTGCGGAGCAGCTCGAAAAGGGCGTGCTGAAGCGGTCCGAAGGCGCGGTGGTATACGAGGGCGACGAGAGTAAGCACCTGCACACGCGTGTGTTTGTGACGAGCCAGGGTTTGCCGACCTATGAGACGAAAGATATCGGAGTCATCTGGCTGGAAAAGGCTGATTATGACTTCTCGCAGCGGATTTTGATCACTGGGAACGACCAAAAAGAATATATGCGCGTGGTGTTTGCAGCAGCAGAGGAATTTCGTCCAGAGCTCGCGGGTACGATGACGCACCTCACCAACGGCACAGTGAAATTTGCCGATGGACAAAAAATGAGTTCACGCCTGGGGAACGTCACTCGCGCAGTCGAAGCAATCGACGCAGTTCGCGAAAAAGTAGCAGAGCTGGTGCAGGATGAGTCGCAGCGCGATGCCGTGACGCTGGGTGCGATCAAATATGCGTTTGCGAAGTACAAATTTGGCGGTGATATCGCCTTTGATATCGACGAGACAGTGAGCCTGGCGGGCAATAGCGGGCCGTACCTGCAGTATGCGCATGCGCGGGCTTGCTCGATACTGGCGAAAGTGACGGCTGAGCCAGTGGTTGCTGCTGAGTATGATGCCGATGAGCGAGTCTTGCTGCGAAAACTCGGAGAGTACAACGAAGTGATTGAGCGCGCAGCGACGGAGTACGCGCTGCATGGCATCTGCCACTACTTGTATGAGCTCGCGCAAGAATTTAATCGATTTTATGAACGAGCCAGAATAGTAGGTGACGCACGAGAGGGTGAGCGTGCCCGGCTAACCAGTATGTACCGGGACACACTTGCCGAGGGGCTGGCGCTACTGGGAATTGCTGCGCCAGAGCGACTCTAGTATTTATAAAGGATATATGATATAATATATTATCAGAAGTCTCGCAATCCCTTGCAGTAGACTTCCCCCAACAGGGCACCACCGTGGTGCTCTCGGACCTTTCAAGGAGGAGCAAATGGCTGACAGCTGTTTGATGGCAGAGATTCTCGACCGACTCAGCGATGCCGAGCTCACAGGCACGGATGTCCGTGCGTGCAGCGAAAGCGAGCTGATCGAAGTGCTGGGCCTCAATTCGGCCTGGAGCAACACCCAGGTCAAGCGCGCGCTGGGCCGGTTGATTCGAGATGGTAAGGTCTCTCGTCACCGTTGCTGGCAGCAGTACATCGGCCACGATGAGCGGCCGATCATCCTTCGGCTGAAGCACGCTAACTGACAACAGTGGGCGGGGACGCAGATGTATGCGTCCCCGCCCATGCAGCACTGCTCCTCCTTGCCTTTCTCACATCATATCGATATAATTCCACCAGTAATAACACAGGAGAGAAGTTGTAATGGCAACAAAAAATGGACAAGCAACCCGCGCGGCACGCGTCAAAGGATTGGCGACTGGCCACGGATCAGGGTTCCTAAATTTTATTCGTGAACAAGGTGTCGTGGGCCTGGCTGTCGGTCTGGCAATCGGTACCGCAGCTGGCGCGAGCGTCAAGGTGATTGTCGATGAGCTCGTGTCGCCAATCGTGGCACTGATGACACAAGGTGTCGACCTCAACAGCGTGAAATGGGTCATCATGGAAAAGACCGCCGACCACGCAGAAGTTGCGATTGGCTGGGGTGCGATCCTCAGCTCGCTCATCACGTTGACGGCAACTGCGCTCGTGGTGTACCTCGTGATTCACATGGCCAAGCTCGACCGTATGGACAAGAAGAAAGATTAGCCTCTCTGCTATCATGACGAACCGCCCTGAAGCATGGGCGGTTTTTTGTGCAGCGCAAAGCTTGTATCACGCTCAAGGTTTTATGTTCTATCGACCCCTGCTAAGCTGAGATGAGTATGAGTCCAAAAAGCAAGGGTCGAGCAATAAAAGGGATATCCGGGTCTGACCGATTCGGTTATCGTCCTTCGCGTGAGGTCAGGCTAGATGCTTCAAACGTTCCCTACCAAATTGGGCAGACTGAACGGCAGAGATTGCTTGATAAAATTCGCTATGACCAACTGGAGCGTCAGTGGCGGACAGCGCGGTTTGAGCAAGGCAGGGAAGGGTGGCATAGTTTTGGCAATAAGGATTTGCCAATCGAGCGATACCGCCATGACATCATGAAAACGATTGCAACGAACCGCATCTCTTTGCTGGCGGGCGAAACGGGCAGTGGAAAGTCAACACAGCTTGCGCAGTATGCGCTTGAAATGGGGTACGACAGGATTGTGTATTTGCAGCCACGGCGGGTCACAACTGACGGTATTTCTGAACGAATCGAAGCCGAGTTGAGCCAGCAGTTTACCGACCGAGGCCTCGCAATGCCAGAGCATCTCATCGGTATGGCGCACTCCGAGCGGTCGACGCTGCACTCAGAAAGTATCATTCAGGTCATGACATCGGCGGTATTTAAAAAGCGCGCACCGGAATTGCGTGAGCAGTGGCAAGATGAACGTGTGCTCATCGTGGCGGACGAAGTGCACGAAGGCAATATCGAAACAGAGTTTGCCATTGCGACTGCGGCTGAGTTGATGACCGATCATGAGTCGTGGAACATGGTGCTTATGAGTGCGACGCTCAATGAAAAAGAGATTCAAGACGCGTACACACCTATCAATGGCAAGCCTATCCCAAGTATCGCGGTGGAAGGCAGGCCGCATACAATCGAGCAGCTGGAGCGACCTGACAAAAGTGTGATTGATGTATTTGCGGAAGAGTGCCTAGAGTCTGGCAATAAAACGATGATATTTACTGATGGGAAGCGCTCGGTCAAGGCTATCCAAGAAGAGATAGAGGCGCGCTACGGAGATCGAGTAAAGGTGCTGGTATTGCTTCAAAAATAGACGATGCGATGCGCCAAGAGATTTTCTATGGTATTGATCAGCCTGGCGTACACACGGTGATTGTATCGACCTCTGCAGGCCAGTCGGGCCTGACGATTCCAGGTCTTGACCGAGTGATTAGCGACGGCTGGACAAAGAGCCCTGAGCTTGATGACGAAAATGCCTCAGGGTTGCCTCGGCGACTTTGTTCACGAGCAGAATTGATACAGCAGATGGGCCGTGGCGGGCGTGATACTCCGGGCGCAAAGTTCTTTTTGGCGACTCCAATCGAAGGTATGTCGAGGCGAGGAGTGGAGCTAGGAGAATTCGTACCTTTTCACTCTGATGTACGCGAAGAGCATATTCCGGCAGATATCTACCACACAGTAATTACACGCAATGTCCTGAGTGCCGCTGCGATGGATAGAGATTTTTACATGCTCAATGCCTATTTGATTCACAAAGTGACGCAGGGGACAATCAAAGAAGCCTACGCGGTACTACGACTGATGGGTGCAGTTGACGGAGCAAATAGAGCGACCGCTATCGGGAAGAAAATGGATGTATTTCCACTGCGACCTGAGTTGGCGCGGGCGCTTGTTGAGGCGCTCGAAAAAGGCTCAGAAGCTCAGCAAAGACAAATTGCCGCAATTGCAGCCGCGATTGAAGCTGGTGGGCTAGGGGGAGAAAAGCTGGAGAAGCGAAACGAACGGCTGTCCGCCGAAACGAAAGACGATTTCACTGCAGAGCTCGACCTGTTTATGGGGGCGGTAAAGTATTTCAATGATGAGGCAGTTGACGTCGATGGCCTCGGCTTGAGTGGCATAGATGCGCCAAATGCTGTTCGTGCGTATAAGCAATTTCATAAAATTTGTATGCGCGCCGGGATTGCATACGACAATGAGCATAGACTAAGCAATACGTTGACGGCGAGCGAGCGAGCAGGGTTGCATGAATTATTTTTGACGGGGATGCCTCATCTTGTCTACGAAGAAGTGCGGCGACGAGTCAATCGCGGCCGTAGAAAAGTGGATCGTTACGGAGAGAAGCAGGATAACCAGCCGTTTGTGTGGTTTCGTAATATCTTGGGGCCTGAGCGAGAGAAGGAGTACGGGTTTGATCGCCAAATCGGCAAAAGAAGCGTCATGGCTGCGATGCAGTTGCCAAAAGAAAGTATTGTGGCTGGTTACCCAAGGTGGTACATGAATCACGATGGCGATACGGTCAATATCATCGACAAGGGATTCCTAACGTCGCGCACTGCAGTGCGGCGAGCACTTGGTCAACAGGCATTAGATGTACGACACTTGACCGCTGTTGGGCCTGATGGGCGCTTGCAACTCATTACCGATGCGTTTATCGGGAGGCTGCGGACTGGGAGAAGCAAAACGACAGATCGAGCGACGTCACCCGACAAGACAGCGCTGCTCGCAGAGTATGCAAATGATAAGGCTGGCCCTGCCCTCAAAGAGCTACGACAACTTAAGCGCTGGCTTGAAGATTTAAGTAAGCGGGTGCCAAAAAAACAACAAAACTACTATTTTGACAAAGAGCTGTTGAGCGACCATGACCTCAAAGCTATTGTGCATGGTGCAGCAGAAAATGCTGGGAGCGTCGGTGAGCTCGATGCTAACATACGCGCGCTCGGTATCACCTATGTACAATATATTAGCCCTGAAAACCTCCGAACCATAGAAGAGAATATGCCAACTGAAATCGAAATCGGTGGTGCCATATATAAATTGCATTACAAAGGCGATAAAGCGGTACCGATGATTTATGAATTTCCAATATCGGCTGCCAATTCATTGCCGCATAAACTAACTATTCGAGATGGCCGACAAATACTGTTTCGCTATACCTACGACCAGACAGACGTACGGATACTGACGGTCGATGAAGTAAAGCAAATGGCTAGGGTATAATATACGTATGACTAAGCCAGCCTTTAAACCAAAACAAATTCTCTGGGTGGATCTCGAGATGACGGGACTTGTACCCGCGCATGATGAGATACTCGAGGTGGGGGCGATTGTAACGGATTGGGACTTCAAGGAGCTCGGTACATACGAAGGAATCGTGAAACATGATGGGCTGGTGCTCGAGGAAAAGCTTGCTGGCAACGCGGCATTTTGGGATCAGTTTCCGGAAGTGCGCGGGGATTTGATGGAGCAAAATGAGCGCGGTGTGGCGCTTGAGGTAGTTGAGGATGAGCTGCTAAAATTTATCGATGCACACTGCGATACAGGTACGCCAGTGCTCTTGGCGGGAAATTCGATTCATATGGATCGGCAGTTTATCGATCATTATTGGCCACGACTGGCGGCGAGACTCCACTACCGCATGCTCGATGTCAGCGCCTGGAAAGTGGTAATGGAAGGCAAATACAAGAAAAAGTTTGCAAAGCCTGAAGCGCATCGAGCAGTCGAAGACATCAGAGGCAGTATCGAAGAACTGAAATATTATCTAGGAAAGATGAAGGGGTGAGGCAGTGGCGGAGACAGTAGCGACAGACGAATTAGAGGTAGTGCGGGGGATTTGGCGCGATATCACGGTGCCAAAGGCGCAGGACTGGCTGGCGACAGCCACACCGCTAGAGCTGACTGAGTTGCAGCTACACGTGCTGGGGAATCGTCGCAATATCCCGCAAGTAGTTGAGGGCGATAAGTGGCTGATGGTGCAGTTCCTGCTGCCGAAATTACATCGCACGACACTGAGACAGCAGCGTTTGGTGGTGTTGCTCGGTGCGAAAGAGCTCGTAACACTGCATGCCGGTGAATTGCCAGAAGATCTCGTTGAGCAAATCGTTCTGCGTATCTACAAGCTTAATTCACCAAGTGGTGTGCTGGCCTGTATCGCTGATGCTGTGACCGACCTGTACGGACCGATTCTTGATGAAATCGATGATGTCATCGACATCACCGAGGATACTATCATGAAACAGCCCGACGAAGCACAGCTCAAGCGGCTGTTTGCCTACAAGAAACTACTCTCGACCTTGCGTCGTTCGGTACTCCCGACGACGTCGATGCTGGGGAGTCTGAGCGATGGACGGTATCACGCGATTGACCCGAAATTTGCGCCGTATCTGCGCGATAGCTATGACTACATGTGGCGCTCGAGGGAGCTGGTAGATGGCATTCGCGACCTCCTGACGAGTGCGCAGGACATCTATCTATCGATGGTCAGCAACCGGCTCAATGACGTCATGAAGCGACTGACGCTTGTGGCAACGATTTTCCTGCCGATTTCGTTTGTGGCCAGTATGGGCGGGATTAATTTTACGCAGATGCCGTTTGATTCATCATTCGCATTTTGGTTATTTATCGCCGTGTGCGTGCTCACTCCTGTGGTGATGCTACTGTATTTTCGCAAGAAAGGCTGGCTCTAGCAGCGTGACGCACAAAGAGCTCGAAGAATATCTGTTGAGTTTTCCAGATGCCTGGCTAGACTATCCGTTTGGCGAGGGAACGAGTGTCTACAAAGTCGGCCGCAAAGACGCAGGCGGTAGTGAGAAATTGTTTGCGATTATCGCTGATGGCAGCAAACCGCTGCGCGTCAGTTTGAAATGTGACCCACAGCTCGCGCTGACCCTACGCGAGAAATACGAGAGCGTACAACCAGGGTATCACCTCAATAAAAAGCATTGGAATACGATTATCTGCACTGGGCAACTTGGTGATGAGGAGATCAAGGATTTGGCGCGACTCAGCTACCAGCTGGTGACTAATTAGCGGCACCAAATGTAGAGACAGAGCTCACGGATTTGCCGAGAGTTGAGCTATGATTTGGTAGCAGCAAAGTTGTCGTAGATTTTGAGCACCATATCAATATTAGTGAGCGCTTCGTCGATAAACTTTTTTGTTGCACTATCTTTGGTGTTTGCTTTGAGACGAGTAAGCATGGTCTTGAGAGTGGTGAGCTCATAGGTCATCTTGTTGGTATAAGTTCGGTCAAGGGCGCCTCGTTGGTAGTCGGATTCCAATCCAGTAGAGAGCTCAGCCATATACGCCGTCTCGCTTCGTTTGAGTTTCTTCTTTTGATCATCACCTGACTTGATTTTTTTCTCAGCCAATATAGCATTGAAGTCGGTATTCATCGTGCCAAGAGTCGAGTTGAGTGTTGAGTTGGTGTTGTTGAGCATGTTATCAGACAGGCGATTGTTTTGCGCTTTTGTGACTTCCTGAAGTGTTGCGATGCGAGCCTGTAGTGGTAGTGCAAGACTAGCAAAACTCGGCGGTTGAAGACTCGAGATGACCATAAAAGCGAGCGCAACGAGTGTCAGGGCGCCACCAATCAGACCAAAAATCGCCACACGATTGGCTGCTTTTTGCTGGGGTGGCGCGATCTGGTCTAGGTAGTCAGCCGCATAGACTTCATCCTTTGGGGCGTCATACTGCAGACTGCCTAGTGGCTGCGGCTGTGGTTGTAGATGCGGCTGCGGTTGCGGCTGCTGTAGGTTTGGCTGTGGTTGAGTAGAGGCAGCTTGTGGTACGGGTTGTTGCGTGCCAAAGTCACCTGTACCAGGCTGCGCAAGTTGTGGCGCAGGAAGCTGACCGCTACCAGGTGCTGGCTGGGCGGGTTGAGCAGGATTGGTTGGCTCTTGCGAATTCATATGTTCACATTTAAGCATAAAAAGTAACGCGAGGGAAGTGACTCGTGCAACCAGACTGCATCTGTCGACAAGAGGTCACTCAGCTATAGAGGTGATATACTGAAACGTATGCAAGGTGACGCCAAAGAGGAGGTGCGCGCACGGCTCGCTATCGAAGATGTGATTGGCGAGTATGTGGAGCTGAAGCGCGCAGGGCGCAATTTCAAGGGGCTGAGCCCGTTTAGCGGCGAGAAGACCCCGAGCTTTTTTGTGAGCCCAGACAAAAATATTTGGCATGATTTTTCGAGCAACAAAGGCGGTGATATTTTTTCATTTGTGATGGAAGTCGAAGGCATGGACTTTCGGGCAGCGCTGGAGCACCTGGCGCGCAAGGCGGGAGTTGACCTGTCGCAGTATGAGTCAAAAGGCAGTCAAGAGCTGGCACGACGCAAAAAACGGGCCTATGAGGCGCACGTATGGGCAGCAAAGTACTACCAACAATGCTTGCTGCGTAGCAAAACAGCCATGCAGTATGTTTCGGAGCAGCGACGACTGAACCGCCAGGTAGTAGCAGATTTTTTGATTGGCTACGCGCCTGATAGCGGTCAGGCCCTAGTGAATGCACTGAGCAAAAAGGGGTTTAGCAAAAAAGAGCTGGTTGACGCTGGGCTGACCAATCGGTATGGTGGCGATTTGTTTCGTGGTCGACTGATGATACCGCTGATGGATGCGAGCGGGCAAGTGATTGGCTTTACGGGGCGGATCATCGGTGAGGTCGAAGGTGCGCCAAAATATCTCAACACTCCGCAGTCGCTGATTTACGACAAGAGTCGGCATATCTTCGGCTTGAGTCAGGCAAAAGCGGCAATTCGGGCGACTGAGTATGTCGTCATGGTAGAGGGAAATCTCGATGTCGTCAGTTCGCACCAAGCGAAGGTACAGCAAGTGGTTGCGACTGCGGGTACGGCTATGACCGAGCAGCATCTACAAGCGATAAAGCGTCTGGCTGGTGATGTTCGACTGGCATATGATGCCGATAAGGCGGGTATCGCGGCGACTGAGCGGGCAATTGCGATTGCCGCAAAAGTCGGTGTTGATTTGACTATTATCTCGATGCCTGAGGGCGCCAAGGATCCGGATGAGTTGATTCAAAAAAATCCCGCTGACTGGGAAAAAGCAATCACGACGCGAGTACCAGCAGTCGATTGGGTGCTGACACAGTACTCTTCGCGAGTGGACATGTCGACAGCAGTGGGTAAGCGCACTTTCACCTCGGCGGGGCTAGGTATCGTCGCGTCACTTTTCGACCCGGTGGAGCGTGAGCACTATGAGCAGAAGATAGCGTCCATGACCAGCACGAGCCTCGAAGCGATACAGGAGAAACTGGCCGAACAGACGAGTGTAAAAAAGCGTCTCAAACCGGTCAAAGGTGATATGCAACCGACGACTGAACCAGATTATACCAACGAAGATAACTTTCTCGCGTTGACAATGGTTGATGTGCCGAGCCAGGAGTTGCTGCTGCATTTGCAATTTGACCTCCTGCACGGCGAAGAGCGACAAGCGGTGGCGCGTTATATTGCACAACACCGTGGCGAAGAGATCACTGAAACCCCCAAAAGCTTGCAAAAGTATGATACGTATGTAAAAATACTATTATTACGTGCCGACACGCGATATGCTGAGTGGGATGCAAATGACCGCTACTTTGAAACAGCCCGCTTGCTACGGCAGATAGAACACGAATACAAGAAACAAACCAGAGATACACTAGTGAATGAGCTCCGAAGCGCAGAAGAAGCTGGCGATGAAGCGACAGCTGATCGGTTGCGACGGGAGCTCAACGTATTAATTAAGGAGATTGCGCGTGGCAAACGATGACGACCAAGTAACAAAAGATACACCTGATGAGCACGAAGAGGGGGTGGTTGTTCCTGATATCGCTGAGCCAGCACCAGATGAGCTGATCGATGAGGAAGATGAAGACACGCCAGAAGACGTCCTGAACTCCGGACAATATTTTGATGATATCAGTGACGACTCGGTACGGCTCCACCTGCGTGAAATTGGCAAAATTCCGCTACTGAGTGCTGCCGAAGAGCTAGCATTGGCCCAGCGCGTCGTGGCCGGCGAGAAGCGCGCCAAAGACAAAATGGCAGAGGCCAACATGCGTCTCGTTGTCTCGATTGCAAAGCGCTATAGTGGTCGAGGTCTCGACTTTCTTGACTTGATTCAGGAGGGCCATACGGGACTACTCCGCGCCGTTGAGAAGTTTGACCCAGACAAAGGATTTAAATTTAGCACCTACGCCACCTGGTGGATTCGCCAAGCGATTACTCGCGCGATTGCCGACCAAGCTCGCACGATTCGTATCCCGGTGCACATGGTCGAAACGATTAATAAATTGTTGCGGACACAGCGCCGTATGACGCAGGAGCTCAACCGCGAGCCGACGATTGATGAACTCGCCAAAGAGCTCGAGATGGAGCCCGAAAAAGTCGAGTATGTCATCAAAATTAAGCAAGATATCTCGAGTCTCGATGCTGGTGTCGGTCGCGACGGCGAAGATGAAGACAGCGTGCTCGGTGATTTCATCGAAGACGAAGACAGCGCTACGCCTGAAGAATCAGCGGCCAATCAATTGCTCAAAGAGCAAGTGCAGTCAGTTCTCTCGACTCTTTCTGAGCGCGAGCAAAAAATCATCAAGATGCGATTTGGGCTGGAAAATGGCAAGAGCCACACCCTCGAAGAGGTCGGCCAAGAGTTTGCGGTCACGCGCGAGCGAATTCGCCAAATTGAGGCGAAGGCGTTGGCCAAGCTTCGCAAGCACAAAGACGCCAAGAAACTCTACGAATATCTACAATAACCTCCCGGCTGACATAAAAGACCATCTCATGGCGACGAGATGGTCTTTTGTGTAAGTTGTGATGCATGTATGTGCTAGGCCAGGAATTTGGTGCTTTCGAGAACTGTGTCGATTTGTTTGTGGAGGGTCTCGAGGTCGCTGTCGTTGTGAATGAAGTAGTCGGCAATTGCAACCGGTCCGCCTTTTTCGAGATTCTCTATCTCGGCCCAGTCGCGCTTGTTTGCCTCGTCGTGTGTCAGGGGGCGAATCGGGCGCTGTGACAGGCGGCGGTGGCGCAGTCGACGTGGCGCAACTACTGCGACGACGGTGAGTTCACCTGGAAAGGCGCTCTTGAGGGTTTTGTATTCGGTCCACGTGTAGAGGCCGTTAGCCACGATGCGGCGCTGTCCGGCATCGATGAGACCTTGAATCTGCGTGATGATGCGCTGCACGACAAAATCTTTGCCTTCACGGGCGCGGAGTTCTTCGCGAAATGGTTTTTCGTTTTCCTGAGTGTGCTCCAAGCCAGCTTCGGTCATGGCATCGAGCACGACGCCACCAAAATACACTTTCGGGACGCCTTTTTTGGTGACATATTCCACTGCCTCTGATTTGCCACTGCCAGTGAGTCCGACGAAGGCCAGGATCTTCGTATTGGTTTTTTGTTCTGCCATACTACTATGATACCAGACAGGCAGAAGAGGTGGTGCTCAGATTGACATGTTCGGCACGCCAGGTGCTGCAATCTCCAGCACTAGAGTATAATAGAGCTATGGCGAAACGGTTGGTGATTATTGATGGCAAGAGTGTGTTTTATCGTGGGTATTATGCCATGCCAAATCTTAGCACTGCCGACGGCACGCCAACGGGTGGGGTGTATGGATTTGCGGCACTAAGCCTGGAATTATTCAAGAAACTGAAGCCGGACTATGTGTGTGTCGCCTGGGACAAGCCCAAGACGAATATCCGCAAGCGCCTTGAGATTTATCCTGAGTATAAAGCCGGTCGCAAGCCCGCACCGGCGGATTTTTATGCGCAGATTCCGATACTCCACGAGCTGCTGGCAGCGTTTGGCTGGCCGCTCTACGAGCTGGATGACTATGAAGCCGATGACATCATGGCGACACTGGCACAAAAAGCCAGCGAGCAGGGGATCGAAGTCTGCCTCATCACGAGTGATCTCGATGCGTTACAGGCGATTAATCCACTCGTGCACGTCTACGCGCTCAAAAAAGGCCTGACGAATATCGATTTGTTCAAACCCGAGAGCTTCACCGAAAAGTACGGCATTCGCGTCGATCAGTTCCTGGATCTCAAAGCTCTAAAGGGCGACTCAAGCGACAATATCCCCGGCGTGCCTGGCATCGGCGAAAAGACCGCGGTGCAGCTGCTGCAACAATACGAAACCATCGAAGGAATTTACGAAAATCTCTGGCAAGTCAAAGACGCCACGCGGCGCAAGCTCGAAGCCGGCAAGGACATGGCCGACGTGAGCAAAAAAGTTGCCGAGCTGTGGTTTGATGCGCCGATCGCACTCGACCTGCAGGATATGGATGCCAGCGACCTCGACACGGCGAAGTTAAAAGAATTACTCACCAAACTTGAGTTTCGTAGTTTGCTACGAAACCTCCCTGAACACATGCGTGATTCATCACCAACGAGCACGACAAAAGACATGACAACTGTAGAGTCTGCGGAGGAATTGCCGGCGAGCCACGCCAAGGCGGTGCTGATGATGGCCAAAGAACTTATCGTCTGGCCAGACGGCGATGATGTATGGCTGAGTCACGAGCGCAACAAAGCTGCCAAATTACCGCGTGCCGAAGCGGCCAAGATATTAGAACAAGTGCCAATGATAGGGCACGACACCAAGCCGTTTCTGAAGCAATTGCTGAGCGACGGGGCAGAGCAACTTCCAGAGGTTCATCACGATACGGCGCAGGGATCATTCCTGCTGAACCCGCTGCGTAAATCCCGTGAGCTCGGCGACCTGGTGGGCATGGAATCGATCGACGATCCGAAGCTGGCTATCAGCGCTATCTGGGCGCTCTACGACGAACAATCGCAGGCACTCGACGCGCTGCCAGATCTCGCGCATGTGGCACGGACGATGGACTTTCCGCTCATTCCCGTGCTGGCGCGCATGGAATATCGCGGCATCAAGCTCGATAGCAGCAAGCTCGCCGACATGGATGCCAAGCTCACCAAAGACATCGCTGAGATTCAAAAGACGATATTTGCCATGGTAGGCCGGGAATTTAATATCGCGAGCCCCGCGCAGCTCGCAGAAATTTTGTATACAGAGCTTGGCCTCTCGACCGTGGGGGTGAAGAAGGGCAAGACGGGCTACAGTACCGGCCAGAAAGAGCTCGACAAGTTGCGCGGACAACACCCGATTATTGAGCTGATCGAACAATTCCGTGAACTGACCAAACTCCAAAATACCTATGTGAAGACATTGCCCGAACAAGCCGATGATACAGGGCGTATCCACACTGATTTTCGCCAAGACGTCGCCGCAACGGGGCGACTGAGTAGTACCGATCCTAATCTTCAGAACATTCCAATTCGCACCGAGCTTGGTCGACAAATTCGCGACGCATTTATTCCCGATGAAGGCAATGTATTTGTCAGCGCCGACTATTCGCAGTTTGAGCTGCGCCTCGCTGCCGTGCTCGCGGGTGACGAAAAGATGATCAATGATTTCAATGCCGGCACGGATATTCATACCAAAACTGCCGCGGAAGTCTACAAGGTCCCGCTCGATGCCGTCACCAAAGAGCAGCGCCGCAAAGCCAAAGTCGTGAATTTTGGCGTACTCTACGGCATGAGCCAGCATGGACTCGCCGCTGCGGCAAATATGAATTATACGGAAGCACAGCACTTCATCGACGAGTATTTCCGGGTGCGACCAAACATCCGCAAGTATATCGACGACACCGTGAAAAAGGCCCACGACGATGGATTTGTCGAGACACTCTTTGGTCGACGCCGCTGGACACCCGATGTGAAGTCGAGCAACTTTGTTGTTCGCCAGGCAGCCGAACGAGCCGCAGCGAACATGCCGATACAAGGCACCGAGGCAGACCTCATGAAGATGGCCATGATCGAGGTTGATCGACGACTGCGGACTGCGCGACCTGCGTCGTTGCAGGCTGCGGATGACTCTCACGCTATGTCTCATAGCGCCTCGAGCCCGTCCTCGTCTGCGCCTCGCATGTCATCGAAGCCGCAGCCGTCTGAGGCTTCTGCAGACGCAAATTATCTCGGCATGCAACTCTTGCAGATTCACGACTCCATCCTCATCGAATGTCCGCGTGACATGACCGAAAAAATCAGCACCATGCTGGTCGAAACTATGGAAAACATCTACCCCAAACTCGGCGTGCGCCTGCAGGTCGATGTGCACGTGGGGGAAAATTGGGGAGAGGTATAAGTGAAGGTTAGTTTCAAAAAACTTCACAAAAACGCCGTCATGCCACAGTACCAAACTGCGGGGGCGGCGGCGATGGATGTGGCGGCGTGCATCGATGCGCCAGTCACCATCGCGCCACACGAGCGGGCGATTATCCCGACCGGATTTGCGATGGCGCTCCCCATCGGCTACGAAGCGCAGATTCGCGCACGCAGTGGCATGGCCGCAAAGCACGGTATCATGCCGGCAAACGGCGTGGGGACGATCGACGCGGATTATCGCGGGGAAGTCGGCGTGATACTGCTCAACACCAGCAGCGAAGCATTCACCGTAGAGCCTGGCATGCGTATCGCACAGATGGTCGTGCAGGCCTACGAGACTGTCGAGTGGGATGAAGTCGACGAGCTCGACGACACCCAGCGAGGCGATGGCGGCTACGGCAGCACCGGTCTATAGTAGCCGAAGCATATCGACAAATAACGCTAGGCTGCTATACTAATGCCAGTCATTGATTGGCAGAAACAAACAAAGGATTTCTCATGTTTCAGAAATATCGCGGCCGCTGGCAGCATTTCAAACCAAAACGATTTCGTAAACACGGGCTACGGCGCTACCGTCATCGTGAGGTGCGTGGGCGAGATACACGGCTCGATAGCCAGTATGCGCAACCGGTCGCACCAATCGAATATGTGTGTAGTAGCACAGACTTCTTCGATTGTGCCGAGCAAGTAGTGGCGTCGAAACTGCAGCGACGCCCCGAAGTAAACGCGCTCGATCGTTATATCGAATCACTCCAGGCAAAATTTCGTGCGACCAACGACCCGCTCGATGGTTTGACGGCACTACTCGCGCAAGCCCCACGCGCCGTGCTAGCTCAGAAGCAAATGGATCAATTTCCACACGGCTACCGCAACAAACAAGAGCGATTGTTTGAGTTGATTGATTTCAACGACACGCTAGTAGCGACAATACTCGAGCTGAATGACGAAAGACGACGAGCCTTTGCCGATCGGGTAAAGCAGGCGGCTGATCGTATGTGCAAACGCGTCGGTGCACCGTGCTTTAGTGACGAGCAGTGGACGTCGATTATTCGTGGCTTGACGCGCGAGGTTGCAGTCTACCTCGCCGCCAAAGAAAACGGCTTCAACGCATGTATGACCGATCGTGCGCAAGATGCACTTGGAATCGACGTGCAAATCCAGGACCCGCAAGACCTGCGCTATATCAATATCGATGTCAAAACACCGAGCTCATTTCGCCGTCGTATGGAGCAGTTGGTGCAGCAGGGGAGGTTGACGGAGCGCGAGTTGCTCGAGGGTGACGAGCGCGGCTACGTGATTGAGTACAACGGTCGTGGCGAAGAGAAAACGCCGATTATTGTGCTGTGTATTTTGCCTGATTTTTATGGTGATTTGGCTGACTGGCGATTTGTTGATCCGCTGCCGATGCGTGATAGGTTAAACCAGCTGATTCGCGAGCACGGACTATACAACAAAAAATTCGGTACGTATTCCTAGAAACCTCTTGTGCTTTTCGTCCTGAGGGTGTATTACAAGAGCAGACATTCAAAACATAAATAGTGCAGTGTCGCAGCGAAAGTGGGTACGCATATGTCATATGAGTCAAAGGCGCAACATCAGCCAGCACTCTACGAGCTTGCAGAGGATTTGCATGATATGCCAGACGGATTTGCGGCGTATGATTATGCAAAGTGTGTGTGGCTCGGTGCACCCGACCCTGAGGTGCGTCGTAGTGGTGATCATCCATGGCCGACGCGCGATATTGATGGCCAGCACTATGTCTATGCGACGCCGACATTTGCAGGCGTCAATCCCGAGCTAGCGACGGTACTCTATGTCGGGAGGGATAACTGGCGGCCGATTGAAGACCCACATTCGTGGATGGTGGCCGAAGCCAATTTGCAGAGCGGCAGAGAAATCACACACCGTGTACTGTCTGCGTCGGTTGATGCAGGGCGACAACTGTGGCTTCAACTCGCGCCGTCGTATTATGGCAACCAACCGCCACTGACACAGCAAGCGATTCGTAGGCAACCTCGGCACACGCAGATTGCGCTTGCAGGCCAGCTGAGCGAATCGTTTTATATGGAACGAGCGGTCTTTCGTGAAGGCATGCAGGTAGCACGAGACTACGAAGATTACGTCGCGCTTGAATCGATGATTCGTATGGTTGCCGAAGTGCGGGAGGCGCATGAAGCTGTAGAGCGAGAAACACTGCATCGGCAAGCAGTTGCATTTGCACTTGGTCATCGCGGTGCTGCTTTTTCGGCAGCGGTCGCAGCATGAGGTGAGCGATGCTTTACTTTTGGCCTCTGTAGTGGCATGATGGGAGCATGTACAAAGGCTCCAATCCAAGAATTTTCCCGCTTATCATGGTGGTGCTGGTCGTGGCACTGGTTATCGCTGCGATTGTCACTGTTGGGCGTATGATAGTTGCCGGTAATTCGAGTGGCGATGCAGCGACTCACACCGAAGGCATCGCGAGCTCGCTGCTGGACACCAGCACCAATCGTTCTGTGCGATGGACGGTACGCGGTCCGATTGTAGCTGACGAAAAGTTCCAGTCCTACCAAATCATTGTCTCGCCAAAATCTCGCAGCTATACGGTATATAGTGGTTATCTCGACCAAGTCGTCGCGACGCAAAGCTATGACAACAACCCTAAGGCGTATGAGCAATTTGTCTATGCACTGCAAAATGCCGATATCACCAAGACTCGTAGTACAACACAAGCCGATATTCGCGGTGTCTGTGCAACTCATGGCTTAGCGTTTGTGTTTGAAACTGCAAAAGACGGGACGACCGATCAGTCTGAATGGACGTCGACCTGTGCTGGTTCAAAAGGCGATATGTCAGCCAAGCCGGTGCAGATTCAGGCGCTGTTTGTCAATCAAGTGCCAGACTTTAAGCCAATCTTTGATCAAGTGTACTAGTAGGGAAGGCTGCGCCGAGCCTAGCTTGCGCCTGAAGGGGCGACAAGGCTATACTGTAGGAATGATAGAGGGGATTATTTTTGACTGCTTTGGCGTACTGTATAGGGGCAGTCTCACGTTGCTCGCATCGATGGCGCCAGAAGGCCGCGAGCAGGAGGTCTATGACATCAACCTACAAAAAGATTACGGCTATATATCCTACGATGAGCACCTCGAGCAGACAGCGGCAGTAATAGGCAAGACGGCGCAAGAGGTTGAAGTGATTATGCGCAAAAAACAACTCCGGAATGATGAGCTAGTAGCCTACGTGCGCGAACTCAAAGCGACAGGCAAGTACCGTATGGGGATGCTGAGCAATATTGGTGAGCGGACTATCCAGCAGCTATTTGGTGATGAGCTGCATGAGCTTTTTGATACCGTAGTGCTGTCGTACCAAGAGGGACTTGCCAAGCCTAATCCGGCGATATTTACCTTGACGGCAGAGCGGATGGGACTGCCAGAGGGGCGATGTGTGATGATTGATGATCTCGCAGACAACTGCGAGGGTGCTGAGGTGGCTGGTATGGCGAGTATTCAGCATACGAGTAACGCGCGGACAAAAGAATTGTTGCGCAATTTACTACAAAAACAAAATTGACATACGCATAAGCAGTATGCGATAATCACCCCAGATAATAAAAAAGGAACAACAACTAATATGAAACAACGCATGAAATCATCTCTCGCTTTGAGCGCTGGAGTCGCGGCTATCGTCGGACTGGTATTGGCGCCATCGGCATATGCTGCAAATACCACAACGGTCACTGCACGTATCGCAAAATCAATCACCGTCGCAACGACGACTGGGTCGGTGTTGCTCGCAATCACCCCAACGTCGGCGGGGTCGGCTACCACTGCTTCTGACACAGTGACAGTGACTACGAACTCCTCTGCTGGCTACACCCTCAAGATCGCTTCGGGTACCGCCAACCTTGTCAATGGAGCAAACAACCTCGTGCCGACAGCCGGTACGATTGCCGCACCTGTAGCACTCGACAACAATGCGTGGGGTTTCCGTTTCGATGACGTAACGGCAGGTACTGGATTTGGATCAGGTTCAACAGTGGCACAAACTGACGTTGCCAACCCAACCTCTACCAAATGGGCAGCCGTACCAACGAGTGCCACGACAATCAAAACTACTGCGGCTGCTGCACCAACTGGTGACGCTACCAATGTGTTCTTTGGCGCGAAAGCTGATATGAGCAAAGCAACCGGTGACTATGTCGCCACTGTCACCTTCACCGGTACTGCCAACTAGGAATTACGGTGACTATCGGGAGATTACTTTCTCAGTCAATAACAGGGCTTATGGTAGCCCTGTTATTGGCTATGAGTACGGCGAGCAGTGCGTTTGCCGAAGATCCGCTATCGAGCATCACGCTATCTCCGGTCGACAAGCATTATACGGTTGAGCCAGGCGAGGTTATTAACGATAGCTATATTATTCTCAATGACGGGCAGACGCCATATGATTTTACGACCTATGCGGCGCCGTATTCGGTCCAGGACAAAACGTATGATCCAAATTATGATGACACGACCGTACCGCGTGCCGATGTCTACAAATGGGTGGCATTTTCGCAGGCGAAATGGCACGCAGGACCACGCGAACGACTAACGGTGCCATTTACGATTCGTGTACCTGAGAATGCTTCGCCTGGTGGACACTACGGAGTGTTGTTTTCGGAGACGCAGCCGACTGATAATCAAGGATCTATCGTCCGTAAGCGCCGTGTCGGGTGTGTGGTGTATATCACCGTCAAAGGCAACAATACCGTCAAGGGCGAGCTGAAAAGTATTTCAACACCGTGGTATCAACCATATGCACCGCTCACGAGTACAGTCGAAATACAAAATACCGGCAACAGTGACTTCCCGGTGACGTCAAGCATTGTCGTCAAGGATCTCTTTGGCAACACAAAATACTCCCATGAAGAAGAGCGCTATGTTCTGCCCGAGACAACGAGGATTGTCGATATCTCCTGGGAAGGTTCACCATGGTTTGGCCTCTACACTACTTCAGTCGGTGTGACGATGCTCGGCAAAACTCAGACAAAAAACCAGCTCGTCTTGATCGCACCAAATTGGTTGTTTATCGTGATTGGATTAGGGATACTGCTAGGAGTTATCGATGTCATGCGCCGCCGCAAGTCGTCGACATCCGTTCGTCGACATCGTTAAACGCTCCAGCACCATCGTGATTTTGATGGTGCTTGGGGTGTTTGTTGTCTTGCCGCTACCAGCCTATGCAGTCGATGAAGTAGTGACAGTGACGGTGCGCGATGGATTGCCCTCAGCGCTCACCGTCGATCCGCTCCCATTGTCGGGTGTGGTCCATACTTCTACAGTGACGATTACTGGTACCATCCATAACATTACACAAATTATGGTCTATATCGACGGCGTACTCTACACGACAATACCGACGACGGTCGGTCAATCTACCTATACGATGACGATAGTGGTTGACCCTGGTACGCATGAGGTGAAGTTGCTTGGTATCGATGCCTACAGCGCTTCCCAGATTGAGACAATACTAACAGTTAAGTACGTTCCGCAAGGCAATGGTACGCCTACGAATTCGCCTGGCCAACAGGCAGCGCACACACTGCAGACCGCCAGTCAGGCGGCAGGACAACTTCGTCGGCAAACTGGTGAGCAGATCGATAAAGCATCAACGTACGGACCAATGAAGGTGATGACTGACGCGGCGTACGGGATGTTGACCACGCTTGGATTTATATCGGTACGAGATGGATTCGGCGCGACAAACCCAATGCTATGGCGTTTTGTGGTGATGTCAGTCGGTATGGCGCTGTTAGTCTTTCCTTGGGTAGTGTACCTGGTGCTTCATCGACTGAAGCTGCTGCCACTCGCGAAACGCTCAGCCAAAAACACCCTCCCTGTGCGGATAATCGGATTGATACTACTGCTCGCTCCACTGCTATTTTTTGTGTGAACTGGTATACTAAAAACAACCATGAGAGGGATAATGTCTTGGAGTGTAGTTGGTATCGCGGTGGCTATATCATTGCTATTTGTTGGCTCAGTCTCGGCTGCACGCTTCAGCTCGACGAGCTACGCAATCGACGCCAGTGTTCTCGGCAATAGTTTTGGTGACAGTAGTAGCTCTTCGTCATACAAGCTCACAAGCAGTGGCGGCGAGAGTGTGATTGGAGATGGCGCAGGTGGGAGCTACAAGTTGGGTATCGGCTATACAGCGCAACTTCCGCGCAGTTTGCAATTGACACTACAGCCATCAGGTATGGTGGGATATTGGCCGTTTGAAGAGACGGGCGGCAGGGCGACGTACGATCAGTCAGCGCAGGCCAAGCGCATCGATTTGGCAGCTCAAACCTTTGCGGCAGGCAAAATAAGCGGCGGCTTGCAGCTCGATGGATCGACGAATGCTGCGGTGATGACTGACAGCACACCGTACGATTTTCAGAGTAGCGATTTTACCATCAGTTACTGGCAACTTACAAATTCTACTACTGGTGCTTACGATGTGATGGGGAAGTGGCAGGATGGTGTCGGTGGGTTTGCTATCACTCAGGTCAATGGCGCACCGTTGATTTTTCTCAACAACATTAACGTCTATCGCTACTGTAGCCCAGTCACTCCAGGTGCTTGGATGCATATCGTGTTTGTCAAGCAAGGCACAACCCTCAACTGCTATGAAAATGGCGTTCTTGCCAATGCTTCTGCATCAGGCACGCCCCCAGCAAATATCGGCAGTACTGCGCAACCCTTTAAGATTGGCGTGAGTCGCTATGGCACCAGTCTGACGGGAAGCCTCGACGAGGTGAAGTTGTTTAGCCGCGCTCTGCGTGTTGATGAAGTCGAGGCGGAATATCTAGGTGTGACAGCGGGCACAGGCAGCGGAGTTAGTCTAGGTTCAGTCGTGCCGGGCACCTCGAACACTACGTTGGCTGATGCAATTGTGCTGACCGATGCACCGAGCTACCTACTGGCGATTAGTCAAAATAACAACCTCACGAGTGGTGCCTATACAGTGCCGAGCGTGTCTGGGACAATCGCTGCCCCTACACCCTGGACCGAAGGAACAACCAAAGGGCTTGGGTTTACGCTTTCGGCAACCAATGCCACGGCAATTCCTGGCGTATGGAGCGGCGGCAATAATTACGCTGCGTTTCCTGGTGCTGCTACGACGTTTTATAGTCGGGCTGGTCAGCAAGCCACACCCGACTACGTGACGCTAAAATTGCGACTCGACGTCCCCGCGTCACAAGCTGTCACTGCGACACCGTATTCAAATACTGTGACACTAACAGGCACTATCACTCCATGAGGCGCTACGTTGCTGCCTCGGTACTGGCAGTTGTAGTGACACTCTGTGCGCCATTGCTAACGCACGCAAGCTCTTTGCGGATTGCACCGCTTGACTACAGGGCGACTCTCCAGTCTGGCGAAAAGAAAAAAGGCTATGTTGATATTATCAACACCGATCATGCTACTGCTACCGTTCACTTTGAGGTGGTAGGATTTCGTCAGACTGACGATCACGGAGATCTCACCTTTTTTGAGGATACTCGTTTGCAGCAAGGAATACAGCTTGATCTAACAGAGGTCGAACTGTTGCCGGGTGAGGCGGCCCGTATCTTCTTTTTGATCGACGGAACAAAGCTTGCCACCGGCGATAGCTTTGCGGCAATCATGGCAAAGACCGATGTCGCGGCGCAGGCTGGAGTTGCCCAATCGGTGCGTGTCGGTACACTAGTTGTCATTCAGAACGGCACACCACCCGGTCGTCATGCCGCAATCAGCCTGTTGCAAGCACCACTATTGCAGATTGGGGACAGCCTCAATGCCAATTGGCGGGTGACAAATACTGACCCTGATACCAAGAAGACTGGCTTTTTTCCGCAGATGTCAGTGCTGACTCGTCCCTACGGCCAGAAAGACATGTCGGGTCCACTGGTAATGGCGGGGCGCTCACGAGAAGTCAGCTACCGTGCACCAGGAGATTTTGTCGGACTGATATGGTTCACTGTGCAAGCAGGGGATAGCAGGCAAATAGTACCTATAGTAGCAGCAACTGGCTATTGGCGGTGGCTTTTGCCGCTAATTATTGTGGCGATAGGACTGTTTGGTTGGGTAGTCATACGGCAGCGTCGACGCGTCAAAAAACCCTAGTCTATATCTTGTAAGTTGTTTGCATAAGCAGTATAGTAGAAGATAAGCCATACTACAGAGGTAGTGTGGAGTTTGTATAGATAGGGGACCTGACATCGACACCATGCGAAAAGCATTGATGGTATTGTTTACGCTACCAGCGTTTGCTGCTGCTGTGGCGTTTTTTGCGTTTTCTACCCCTGTTTTTGCCGCACAATCAATTCCATACAAGATGAACTTTCAGGGTCGTCTGACCGACGTGAATGGCAACCCTATGGCTTCGGGCAACTACAACATGAAGTTTCGTATTTTTGATGCCGCGAGTGCCGGCACGCAGCTCTGGGCAGAGCAGCGTGCGAATTCGGCCACCACGGGAGTAAAGGTGACATCAGGCGGGCTCTTTAGCGTGCAGCTGGGTGATGTAGTTGGCCTTCCGGTCGGCATGTTCAACAATAGCAACAAAATCTACTTTGAGATTGAACTGCCAACCCCCGCTACGGCTACTTGTACCACTGCTGCTTGTGAAGCCTACTCCGAAGGTCCCATGACTCCACGCAACCCACTGGGTGCTAGTGCGTATGCCTTCAATTCAGATACGCTCGACGGCCTAGACTCATCGGCATTTGCACAAACCGGGTCAAACACCAGCTTCACGGGTACTCTCGGCGTCAATGTTGCGAGTGGCGCTGCGTTTACGGTAGGCTCGAGCGGATCAAATATTTTTACAGTCGATACCACAAATTCTCTCGTAAAAATCGGTGCAGCTGACACCACTGCCCAGGTACTCGTGCTCGACAGCAACACTTCCGACCCAGGAGCGGGCGCACTCTCAACCAATGGAGGTATGTACTACAACTCGACGAGCAACAAGTTCCGTTGTTACCAGGGTGGCAGCTGGGGTGATTGCGGGGCAACTAGTGCGACTACATTGCAGATGGCATACGACAATTCCACGAGCCCTGCGACAATCACGACTACCGCAGCCAAGGGAGTGAGAGTGCTGGCAGGCGCGACACCAACCAGCTCGCTATTTACTATTGATAATTCGGCGAACCCAACCGTGACTGCCAACGCAAATGGCCTCGCGGTGAATTATGCTGGCGGCGCGGCGGCAGTCGAAGGTTCGGGCGTGCGAGTTGATTTCACACCGGGCGGCACGAGTGGCGGGACCTGGAATGGCGTACGGATCGTCGCCAATCCCACCGGACCTGCTGCCGGCGTGCGAGCCAATGGGTTGAAGTTGGATGGTCCAACGACTCTCGGTGCCGGCACAGAGGTAGCAGTGGCAGTTGGCACTGGTTGGGACATCGGTATGGATATCCAGTCGGGTGGTCTGCAGCTTGCAGCTCAGAACGACCCAGCGGCTCCTGCGGCAGGAAACTTGAGAATATACGCAAAGGACATCGCTGGCCGTGTCATGCCGAAGTGGATCGGACCGTCGGGTGTGGATACACCGATGCAAGCGAGTCTTGGTTTTAATAGGGTGTCAATGATCATGCCGGCCGGTGGGACAACGCTCACGACATTTGTTGGTGGTTTTGGTACGACATTTACCAATACAGGTACCGCAGCGAATCCGACACCAACCACTACTAGCCATCTTAGCTCAATACGGCGAGCAACATTTAGCAGTGGGGCAACGGCAGGTACTGTCGCGTCTCACCGCCAAAGCGTCCAGCAAGTATGGCGAGGCAATGCAGCCGGGCGAGGCGGGTTCTTTTATACGATTCGATTTGGCACTAGCGCGTTGGTCGCAGGCAACAGAGGGTTTGTTGGTCTGAGTGACGTAATAACTGCGCCGACGAATGTTGACCCGTTGACGAGCACAGCTGGAAATAAAGTCGGGGTTGGGTTTAACACTAATACAGGAAACTGGCAGCTCATTGCCAATGTCGCGGCAGCCGCTCCAACGGTCACTGATCTCGGTGCAACATTGCCGCTCAATACGACCGACATCTACGAGCTCGCCCTGTTTTCGGCACCAAATGGCACGTCGATCGGCTACCGCTTAAAGAATATCACGACCAATGCTTCAGTAAGCGGTTCTCTCGCGTCAAACATCCCCGCAAACACAATCTTCTTGGCACCGCACTTTTGGATTACCAATAACACCACGGCCGCCGCCGCTATATTAAACTTTTCGGGATGGTATCTTGAAAGCGACAACTAGACGCCAGTCACGCAAACTTTGGGTTAGCTTGCTGCTGATTGTCGTAGTTGTTGTCTCTGTCGCGGCAGCGTATTATTATACGAATCGACCACAAGGAAGTGATGTCGAGACGATTACCTCGGAGGTCGCGCGACATATGCTGTTGCCATCAGACGAAACACCAGCCCTTCTCACGGTGACAGACCCCAAAAAAGTCTCTAGCGAGTTTCTGAAGCAAACCGAGGCAGGCGACAAGGTCCTCGTTTATCAACAGCACAAAAAAGCCATCATTTATCGCCCTTCAAAAGACCGTATTGTTGATATTCAGCCTGTTATGATTGACACCCCTCAGATGCCTGCATCAAAATAACACACGATAGATAGGATATAATAAGACACAATGAAAAATGGTAAGACACATACGTTTCGACTATGGACCCTGAAGAAGCCGTACTTGATTGTTCTCGTAGCGGCGGTGGTTGCAATCGCCTTTATTGCGACGGTGAGCGTTCTTAAGTATCGACAGTCATCGATGCAGATTGACTCGTCGGCCTATCAGGTAGTGTCGCTGGTAAACGGACAAACGTATTTTGGTCACCTCAAAAATACCAACGGTGATTACCTGTACCTAGACTCTCCGTACATAGAGCAGACAACGCAGCCACAAGAAAAAAACGAAGATGGGAGCGCAAAACCAGCACAGACCATGCTCGTGAGGGTGAAAGACCAGGTATATGGGCCGCAAGATAGCATTGCCATCAAATCAAGCCAAGTAGCCTTTTGGCAAAACCTACGCGACGACAGTAAAGTATCGCAAGCAATCAAAGCAAAATCGCAGTAACTTGAATCACCAAGTCGCTAGTGCTATAACTTGAGTATGCAGTCACTCGAGCGACAACACTACACCAAAAGAGATGTTGTACGCGCAGTGGGTGAGCGGTTGGTGCACTATACGCTTCGCACGCCTGAGGAGAGTATGTGTGACGAAATCGTACTGACGGTGCCGGGTATAATGGCCAAGCGTCGGTTGTACAACCCCTATGCTCGTGATTTGGCCAGTAGTGGAATTGCCGCCGCAACCATGGCACACGAAGGCGCTTCGCCGCTCTGCACTCAGGAGGTGTTGTCGGTAGTACGAGATATTGCACAGAGCACACAGCGACCTGTGCGACTAGCGGGCCATTCGCTTGGTGGGATGCATGCAACAATGGCAGCGTTGCATGAGCCAGAAGGTATATCTGGACTACTCTTGATGCAGCCAGCTGGCTATGGTGGTGTGCACCCGATGTATGCAATCTCGAGTTTGCGAGAGCGCCCGGGAAATCACCTGATAGCGAGTGAGCTTCGTGCAGTGCTCGATGGTATCGACTATCTAGTATCGAGCCGCCCCGACCAGCTCCTGAGAGCTGCTATTGTCGCCAGTCAGTATCGTGTGGCACATGAAGCACGAAATCTTGACGAGCACATCAAGCGAGACGCCTTACTGTTTCCGCACGACCGATTGATTCGGGCGGATGAGGTGAGGCTCGGTCTCGCTCATGCAGGCTTTTCACTGTATACCCTCGACACATCGAACTCGCCGATTCGTGCTGGTCACAATGCTGTAATGTATCGTGCACAAGATGTTGCCAAAGCAACCGCCGCAATTATACAAACAGACACCGATACACTGGTCGCCTAAGCAACCAGGCAACGCGACTGCTATACTAGGAGCATGCCTGAGCTACCAGAAGTAGAAACTGTCCGCCGAGGGCTTGCGGAGTTAATCATCGGCAAATCTGTTGCGGGTGTGCAAGTTTTTGATTCACCGAAAAGCTTCCCAAATGACCCGTTGAGTGTGGCGCAATTTTTGTTGCAGTCGACTATCACCGCAGTTCGTCGCCGCGCAAAAGTATTACTCATCGATCTCTCGACCGACTACATGCTCGTCATTCATCTCAAGATGACAGGCCAACTAGTGTTTATTCGAGATAATAGCGCAGAACTACCGACAAGCCGTTTCGGCGGTGGTCACCCTACCGACAGTCTTATTGATAGGCTCCCAGACAACTCTACGAGAGTAGAAATAACCTTCCAAGATGGGAGTCATTTGTACTTCAATGACCAGCGCAAGTTTGGCTGGGTGAAGCTCTATCCAGCGATGGAAGTACCGAATATCGATTTCATGCAGCGTGTGGGTCCGGAGCCACTCGAAGATTCATTTACGAGCAAAGAATTTATTCTCCGCATTCGTCGACGCAGTGGCACAACAGTCAAAGCGGCGATTCTCGATCAGACCGTACTGGCGGGAGTGGGGAATATCTATGCTGACGAGTCGCTATGGGGAGCACAGATTCATCCTGCGACGAGAGTAAAAGTTGTCTCAGATGAGCAATTGGCACTACTTCTCGATGAAATCAAATACGTCATGAATCTCAGCATCGAAAAAGGTGGTAGCACTGACCGTAATTATGTCAATGCCGAGGGCAAGCGTGGCAGCTACATCGATTTTGCGCGCGTCTTTCGCAAAGAAGGTAGCCCATGCCCGCGTTGTGGCACTACTATCGAAAAAACCCGCACCGCAGGTCGCGGCACGCACTACTGTCCGATCTGCCAAGTGGTACAATAACAGATAGTGATATATCTACTACTTGGAGAAAATACATACAAAGTGGCGCAAGAATTACAGCGCTTAACCCAAGACGCCCCAGAAATCGAAACAATCGATGTCGCACAGCTGAGCGAATCGACACTGAGCGATATTGTGCGTGGTGGAACGCTGTTTGCGACGCAGCGGACGGTTATCGTCAAGCAGCTGTCGGAGCGACAAGATCTCTGGGAGACGTTGGTCGAATGGGCAGGTGATGTGTCGGATGACACGACGATTGTATTGGTCGAATCAAAAATCGATAAGCGCACCAAGGCGTATAAAGACCTGGTCAAAGTCGCGAAGGTTACTCTAAGCGATCACTGGTCTAGTCGAGATGTTCGACTCGCTGAAGAGTGGCTCGGTAAGCTCGCGAGTGCTCAGAAAGTGAAGATCTCGCCCGCCCAAATTCGTGATATGGTGCAGCGTGCGCAAGTACCGAGCGAAAGAGCTGGCCAGTATATCATCGATCAGATGCAGCTTGTGCAGGCGCTGAGAGCGCTGAGTGTACTCGATACGGTCAACGATGATTCGATTGCTGCTGTGCTGCCACCCGCACCTGGCGAGACGATCTTTCGCTTGATGGAGCTCGCGATTGCTCGGGATGCGCACGGCGCACAGGTGATCTTGGAGCAGCTGCACACTACAGAAGACCCGTACCGTGCATTTGGTGCGATTGCCAGTCAGTGGTGCCAGCTCGTTGGTGTGGCGATGGCTGGACCGGCAGCGGGGGAGCTGTCTATCCACCCGTATGTGCTCGGCAAGCTCCGTGCGCAGTCTCGGGATATTTCGCGCAGTGAACTACGCACACTGACGCAACTCCTGGCCGACCTCGATGCGCGGGCGAAATTGTCTGAAGTTACACCGTGGGAAGCGGTTGACCGATTTGTGATGGCAGTGACGTTGCGGTAAATTATTGACACACTAGTCAGTCTTATTTTCATTTTTCACCACCGTACCATCCTAAAGAATCTTGGGCTGGCGCCAGGAATCTTTAGGATGGTAGCGATGATTGTCAGTGGTTC
Source organism: uncultured Candidatus Saccharibacteria bacterium (assembly GCA_964581485.1). Taxonomy (GTDB): domain Bacteria; phylum Patescibacteriota; class Saccharimonadia; order Saccharimonadales; family Saccharimonadaceae; genus Saccharimonas. The sequence goes on along the minus strand of CAZOOQ010000001.1, from coordinate 30,187 downwards.
AAAATGAAAATAAGACCGACCCACACCTTAGTAGCACTAAAAATCCCCGCCAGTGGCGGGGAGGGAGGTTACTTTTTGGCTGCGGGCTTTTTTGCAGCTGGTTTCTTGGCGGCAGGCTTTGCGGCTGGTTTTGCAGCGGCTTTGGCTGGTGCTTTTTTGGCAGTTGTAGGCTTAGCAGCTGGTTTTGCGGCTGCCTTTGGTGCGGCTTTTTTCGCTTTGCTAGTTGGCATCTTCACGCCGGCTTCTTTGGCGGCCTTTGCGAGAGCAGACTTGCGGCGGCTTGCGGTGGCTTTTTTCATGAGTTTTTTCTTGACGGCGGTGTCGAGCTCGCTCTGAGCGGCGCTGAGAGCCTCGGCAGTTGGTTTGGCGACAAATGCCTTCACTGCAGACTTGATATCACGCTTGATACCGACGTTGCGGTCGCGGCGTTTGGCGGTCTGCTTCATGCGTTTGATGGCTGATTTGATGATGGGCATAGTGCTTCCTTTTTCTCACGTTTTGCTTACTATTACAATCAACGGTCGATTATAGATGAAAAACCTCTGTTTGTAAAGTGGGCGAATATCATTGACATACTGAAAACACTTATGGTATAGTGACTACAAATTCTCATAACAGACAAACAATAGGAAATACCATGGCAGAATCAAGCATCAAACAACAGATTGTCGACAAGCTCAAAGATAGCAACAATATTCTCGTGACCGTGAGTAGTGACCCTTCGGTCGACGAACTCAGTGCGGCGCTTGGTATCACACTTCTGCTCAACAAGCTTGGCAAGCATGCCACAGCGGTGTTTAGTGGACACGTTCCCCCTGCTATTAGTTTCTTGGAGCCAGAAAAGACGTTTGAAGATACAGTAGATAGCCTGCGAGATTTCATCATTGCACTCGACAAAGAAAAAGCCGACCATTTGCGCTACAAAGTTGTCGATGACATGGTGAAAATATTTATCACGCCGTACCGCACAACGATTTCTGAGAAAGACCTTGACTTCAGTCAGGGAGACTATAATGTCGAAATGGTGCTGGCTATTGGCGTGAAGACAGAGAAAGACCTCGACAAAGCACTCGAGAGCCACGGACGAATTTTGCACGATGCAACGGTCGCGGCAATTTCGCTTGGTGAAGCTACTCAGCTCGGTGGACTCGAATGGACCGCTAACGACTCAAGTAGTTATTCAGAAATGCTCGTCGAACTCGCTGATGCAATGAAGACAGACAAGAACCTTGTCGATGAGCAGATTGCGACTGCATTTTTGACCGGTATCGTTGCGGCTACCGAGCGATTTAGCAACAACAAAACAAGTTCAAAAGTGATGACGACCGCTGCGCAGTTGATGGCAGCCGGTGCAAATCAGCAGCTGATTGCGACAAAACTACAAGTTAGCGAGCCCTCAGCCTCAGAGACAGCAACACCTACACCACCAAAAACTACGACAGGCGACCTCAAAGAAGGCGAATCAGCGAAAGTTGATCGTGGCAGCGCCTCATCTACGCCACCAGCAGCCACAGAGCCTACGGCGCCAGAGCCGCCAAAAGAAGAAGGCTTGGCAGCAGACGGCTCGCTAGTCGTCGGGCATCCACCTGAGGATGCAGTCGACGAGGCTAGAAGACTAGTAGCTGAGAAGCAGTCTGCCGAAGCCTTTAATGAGGCCAAAACCGAGCTACAGACAAAGGCTACTCCAGTAACAGCCGATACTTCACAAGCTGAACAGGTTGAGCAAGCTGAGCAAGAGCTAGCGGCGGAACTACCGAGTATTGCAGTGACGCCTGCCTTGACGCCTCTAAGCGCCGTGCCGACATCTGACTCGTCGCACTCATCACCGAGTTCTCTTGGTGGGCCTTCGATAGGGGGGACGCTCAATGCCACCACTGAGCAAGCTGCTGCCGACAAGCAACGCGAGCTCGAAAAAGACCGAAATCGAACAATTCTGAGCCATAGCTCTACTGGCTATGTCAGCGAAGAGCCAGCGTTCCATACGCCTCTCAATGCCGCTAGTGCTGCTGATACTAGTGAACCGTCGATACCCGATATCCTCTCACAAAACAGCCAGGCTGCTTCGGTAGCGCAGTCTATTGGTGCGATTCAACCGCCTGCGCCGACTGTTGCACCACCAACGCTCGCTGAGATTGACGCTCAGGCGCGCACGCAACAAGAGGAGGCTTTGGCCGCTGTAAATGCCGCAGTTGCACCGTCGATGACAGGGGTAGCTCCACTGACAGATGCGACAACGCCAGTCGATCCTTCGGTCGATTTACCACCTATGCCTGCTTTGCCACCCATGCCTGATTTTTCGACACTACCTCCATTGCCAAGCAACCCTGACACCACGCCAGTTCCTGGTACAACGCTGGGTGACATGCTTCCGCCACTCGCTTCAATCGGTCCGATTGGTTCTGGTCCATCTGAGCCAGGTGCTGCCGATCCAGCACAGTTCCGGATTCCTGGGCAGTAGCGCTACTCTGCTACAATCGGAGAGATATGGATAGCATTCTTTTTATTGACAAACCAGCTGGGATGACCAGTTTTGGTGTCGTTGCAAGAGTACGGCGAGTGCTGTCGCAGCAAGCGGGGCACAAAGTCAAAGTCGGGCATACGGGTACGCTCGATCCCTTTGCGACTGGCTTGATGATTCTCGTGACGGGCAAGGAGTGCCGCAATGCGCAGCAATACTCGAAGCTCGACAAGGTGTACGAAACAACGATTATCCTCGGTCAAACTAGCAGTACAGGTGACCCCGAGGGGGAGCTCACAAAAGTGAGTGATCGCCAGCCCACGCGGGACGACATTGAGGCGGTGCTTGCGCAGTTTCGTGGTCAAATCACTCAGCGCCCACCCATCTTTAGTGCTATCAAAATCAATGGCCAGCGCGCCTATAAGCTCGCTCGAAACGGCGAAGAGGTCGAGATGCCCGAACGCACCGTGCAGGTATATTCACTCGATCTACTCGACTATGTCTATCCAGCGATAAAAATTCGCACTCACGTCAGCAGCGGCACCTATATTCGTAGTCTTGCAGTCGACATCGGTGCAGCGCTCAGTACGGGCGCCTACTGTAGTCAGTTGCGTCGCACGCGTATTGCTGAGTGGAGTGTTGGCAATGCAAAGACACTTCCTGACCTTGGTATTGAAAACTAACCTACAATCTGGTACAATCACTAGCTATGATAACAAAGGATAACAAAGCGAAAGCTATTGCTTTGACTCAGGTTGACAAGAATGATGTCGGGAGCCCACAAGCTCAGGTATCAATTTTGACGGCTCGTATCAAAGAGGTGACTGAACATCTCAAGGCCAATAAGCACGACAACATGGCGCGCCGTGGCTTGATTCAGATGGTAGGCAAACGTAAAAAATTGCTGAAATACCTCGAAAATACGGACTTCGAAGCCTACAAAGCAGTACTCGACAAACTCGGTCTACGCAAGTAGCCACCAGAACACTCCCTCCACCCAGAGGGAGTTTTTAGTAGACAACAACTGCTTGGCGGTAGGGGTCGCGCGCAATGTTTGCTTCGACCGCTGCGACGCTCCAGTATGCAGCGCCATTCATCGGGTCGTGTACCCAAAACCCGAGTGGTGCCGAAGGCTCTCCCTTGACGCCGATTACTGTCGTCGCGTGGCCAGTGAGGTTCATGGTGGCGGTGCGACCCGAAGGTGTTTGCCAAGAGGTCATGCCGGTCGCTCGAAATGCTCCAAACATGATGACGGGGTTGCCTGCATAGACTTGCTGCGCGATCCAGCCACTGCCAATTCCGGTGACTGCTGAAGCGCTGCGCCCATACGCTCGAGCTGCCTTGGCAACTGGTGGGGCATCAGGTCCTGCTCCTGTGCCGGCAATAATCGACCCATTGATGTCGCCAACAAACATCTGCTGCGGATCGTCCCAAGTGGCGGGATCGGTACTGTTGTCGCGCGGCCGAGGATTATAACCCATTTGCTGGACGATGCTCATATCGTCGGCCGAAGTGCCTCTGTATGCGAGAATCATGCGCAGCGCCGCGGCGGTACATGACCCTGCATACTGTTGCCGAAAGAACGGGATGGCGAGTTTGGCTGACCGTACCTCGGTCGTAAAGGAGAGCGAGTAGGGGCGAGTGCTTGGTACGCCAAAAGTAGCGTTCGCCACGCCAGCGGCGATACTTGCGGTGACCGTCTGCTGAAATCCAAGATTCGTGACTGTCGCCGAGAGTGTATTGCCGCTCCACGACTTATTTGTAATCGTGCCGGACGAAATAGATAGTCGTTGCTCGGCCGACGCACGATCCACTGGTCGATTGAACGTAAAGGAGATCACTTGGCTAGCCTGTGCGAGATCGTTGCCGCGCGGAGATGTCGCGACCACCGCAATCGGTCCAATCGTCGCAAAGTCGTCGACAATATCTGCCTGCAAGATACCTCCTTCTTTGCTGCGGAGGTTTTTTTCGATGGTGTAGTGATAGGTGGTATTCGGCGCGAGCTTGTCTGGTGAGAAGGCATAGGTCGTATCGTTTTGCCACATTCCTTTGCCGGGAACATCAAAAGTAATCGTCGCAGCCGAGTGGTCGATTCCTTGGGCAAATGTCAGCACGATGTTGTCGCGCTCGTCGACGTTGCGACGGTGTAGTGGTGAGGTCAAGCTCGGTTCTGCCGCGATACGGACTGATTTTTTGAGCAGTGACTGCTGGTTCTTTGTGTCGAACAGCTCGAGTGTAACTGTGGTGCCGTGTGGGAGCAAAGCAGTGGGTGTCCAGGTGTAATCTTTGTCGTGCTGCACGGTAGGCGTTGTTGCAATTGAGGGCGAGGTGCGCAACTCAAGTGTCCTCAGGTGGCGGTTTGCTGATACGAGACTCGCCGAAAACACGGCGTCAGCCGCAATTGTCTGATTGTCGGTCCAGGTAGCCATGTCGGTCACTGCGAGAGACGGGGCTTTTTCTGTTACGAAACTCACTGGGGGAAGCGGTGTCTCGGCCCCAAACACGCGTTGCGCTTGTGGGAGAGTGACCGTGTATTTTGTGTCCTCTCGGAAGTATGTTTTCGGGGTGAACACCAGCATGTCTTTGCTCACGATACCTTTTCGTTCGAGATGCCAAGTACCTGCGACAGCTGGCGTCATTGTTATCCGAGAAGTATCGATTATACGCAGATACTGACTGAGCGAAATCGTAATCGGCTGATCAACTTTGACATCGTTGCCAGTGTAGTTGACGGTGACGGGTAGAGAAGTCTTGAGCACAAAAAAGCTCAGCATTCCAACAGAGATGAGTCCTATCGTTCCACCAAACACAAGCGCTTTGCGGCGCTTCAGTAGCTGCAAGCCACGACGGATGATGCGTGTATGAGGTTTTTTCATGTGTATTTTAGTGCTTTTGTGTAGTACATCGTATCATAAATCGGACATTTTTTCCAGTGGTCGGCTACATTTTATCATTGCTATTTATCCACAGCACTGTACAGTGAGGGGAATGAATATAAACGACTCCGAACAGCTCTATATGATGGAATCTGCTTTTGAGGCTGCGGATATCGCTTGGTGGTGGATGGAACTTCCCAGCGGCATGATCATGTACAGCCCCAACAAGCTCAAAATGCTTGGCCGTAGTGACGAGCACTACAATCACTACAAGCAATTTACTGACCTCGTACACCCCGATGATTACGAGAAAATCATGCAAAACATGCGCGACCATATGGACGGCACCAAACCTACCTATGAAACCGAATATCGCATCAAATGCGCTGATGGCACGTACACGAAGTTCTACGACAAAGGCAAAATCGTCGGCAACAAAGGCAAAGACATTATCATCGCTGGTTTCGTCCAAAAAATTGCGATGAAAAAAGAGCCGTAGTACTTTGTAGCTTGGCAGTTCAGCGCTGGTGCTTAAAGCGCCGTTATGTGAAGTGCGACAAATGTTGCTTGCACGAATACCAAGCCCGCTATGGAGTGCATGTAATTGAAGTAGAAATGCTCATATAGTGTTGTCTAATCACATTTTCGTGCTATATTTATACACATAGGAGACATATTATGGCACTTGGACCGATCATGAAATTCAACACCGATAGCGGACTCGACATCGAAATGGCGCCGTTTAATCGTGAAGAGGCGATCGCAGTGTTTGTGCCAGGCTTGGCGCAAATGTCGGTCACAAAATACCTTGGGGGTCGCGGAGTCGAAACGGCCGAAACCGAAGGAGAGTGGTACGACAAAATGATTCGAGACAAAGCAAATATGGTTTGGGGTATCTGGGTCTGTGAAAACGGTGCTCGCACGCTGGTAGGTAGCACCAGTCTCATGGATATCGAGCTCGAGCCGCTCAAGCAGGCCACGACGGGTATCAGTATTGTCGGTACATCGTACTGGGGCAAGGGTATCGCGAGTGCTTGTCACAAAGCTCGTACGTGGTTTGCCTTCGAGCAGCTGGCGATCGTCCGGCTGAAATCTGCGGTATATGAAGGCAACGAAGCCAGCAAAAAAGCCATCGAAAAAGTCGGCTACACCTACGTGTATACCGAGCGAAACGACACGTTTTTTAACAGCAACCTGCATCACAAAGAGTGCTTCGAATGTCTTAATCCGAATTCTTGGTCCTGGAATCGCTGGTGGCGAGACGATCGCCCAACGCGCAAATCTATCGAGGCTCGTGAGCGCACTCGTGCAGCCCTCGACTGGGCAGTCGAGAACGTCAGTCTTGCCTAACCTAGTATTCTATACGTATCTATTGCAATAAAAACAAATAAGTGGTAAAATAACCAATAGAACTATGAATTCACAAGATATTTCAGGTGGGAATTCAGCAGAACTTGATGGTATCGACAACCTCTCTCGCCGTGGCGACGAGGTGATTGAATACATCTTTACCTAATCAAATAGGTGGAGAGCACTTCAAGTCAGACAACGTCATTATAAGCTCAGTCGGGCAGGGAAAGTATATTCTATGGGTTTATTTGGGCCATCAGCTGCCGAACTTGCACAAAAAGTACGTCAAGAAGCATGGGCAACGATCGACGATGTTAACCGCGAAAATGAGACTCTACGAGAGCAGCTCGATGCGGCGCTAACGAGTATCGATAGCCTTGAGCGTGTGCTCAAGATGAATAGTGAATCGCTTCATTCATACAGTCGTACCGTTGATGAGCTAAAAGACAAGGTGCGTAAAGGGCCGATCGCTGATGCGGTGTATGCGGAATTCGAGCGGATGCGCGCTGCCGGCGAAATAGATTTTATGGCCGATGAGGCGGTGAGAGCAAAAGTACTCAAAGAAGCAACCGAACGAGCCGTGCAAAGCACTGCCGATGAGATACTGGCGAAGCGTGAGAACGAATATCGAGCTGCGATTAGCCCTGCAGAGCTAGCACAAATAAAAGCCGACTGGCACGAAGTGTTTACTCATGATGGCACCTATGACGACATTGCCGACTCTGTTCGTGCAGAAGTTGATAAACAACTACAAATGGAGCTGGTTGCAGAAGCCGAAGCAGATATTAATGAAGAGTTTGCTACCGATAACTACCGGCAGGAGCGCAAAAAGCTCCTCGAGCAAGCGCCTGATTACAAAAAACACCGCAAGCAATTACGAGCTGACATGGAAGCGAACCATGACGTAAAGATGAAGGCAGTATTGCTTGAAGAAGAAGGCCGCCTCACTCAGGCCGAGCTCGATAACAAGGGGGCACAGGAAATTGCTCAGGTTGCCGAGCTGCTACGAAGCCGTAAGCCAAATGAGCAAGTGAGCACAGCACAGCGGGAGGCTCTGGAGATATTTAGCCAGAATCTCATGACCTTGATGGCATATGATACCCATCAAATGCCTAAGGAATTAATTTATGAACGCATTATTTCGCGATTTACCACGACAGGCATCGATACGGTTCGGTTTTTGCCTGGCATGGAGATTACCTTACGTCTTGGGTATATTTGGAGTAAAGAAAATGGATACGGTTCTCGCAGTAGATCTATGAGACTCCGTGTTGAGGGTGACGGCAAGCTGGTTGTTGTGGGAGATACAAACAATGGGGGTAGAGAATCGTTTAAGTACGAAGCCGGTCAGGTGGTTCAGATCGGGTCTGCGCTTATTGTCAATAAAAAGGTCAGTTTGCAGAATGTGCTTATTAAAGATTGCAGGCTAGCAATAGAAGTTGATAAGAAAATCGATGCCACCAACTATATGGTTGATTCTATAGAGATAAATGGCGTATCGTCAAAAGATAAGCCAGAAAAACATCGTGGCAAACTGGTCACATCAGCAGATATGCCGGTTGCATCAAAAGCATTGGCGCGAGCACTCGCTGATGGGGTGGCTGGTCAAAATACACATGGTGATGACTGACTGTTGCATAGTATACTGGCGCTATGAAGCTGCCAAGCACTACTGACCTTACGACGGCTCTTAAAGCTGCTCGTGTCAAGCCTCGTATTATTCGCGAGTTGCGCTACGTACCCAGTGAGATTGCGGATGTTGAAGAGCGCGATTTTTTGGCCATTATGAACAAGTCTCGCAGCGAAGGAGTGCTGTTGTTGGGCGACAAGTACCATCCTTTTTCACTTGCTCGTAAAGCCGCCAGCAGCACAGGTCGTACCGACGGCATCATCTGCGACATCTGCGCCACCTGGCAGCGGGGGAGCAATGCCGCGCGCATCACTTTGCCAAAAGGCGACAAACGCACCGTCTCGTATCTCGTCTGCGCCGACCTCGACTGCTCACTCCACGTCCGTGATCTCACACCCGAGAGCAAACTCTCCCGCGCGCAACTGCGCGAGCATATCATGCCTACCGGTCGCATCGAGCGTTTGCATAAGAATCTACTGAAAATTTTGACTAGCGCTTGATTTCCCAAATCTCTTCCAGCCAGCGATAGTGCTCGACGCCACTTTTTGCGTCGTCCAGACCCATGCCGACGAGCCATTTGTCACCAGCTGTAAACCCGACGTAGTCTGCCGTGGAAGTTCGCAACGGTACATCTTTGCTCGCGAGGACGGCCAGCTTCACGCTCGAGGCGCCACGCTCTTTCATGAGCGAAGCCACGAATTCAGAGGTGATGCCAAGGTCGATCACGTCGTCGATAATCACGACATCGCGGCCAACGACTGAAGTCGTCGGCGCGAGATCGGTCACCACGACTGGCTGCTTGGCAACATGACCCTCGCCATACGTGCTCACCATCATATAGTCCAGCTCTGGGTGAAAATCTGGCGCCAGGTGTGTAATCGCAACCATCAATTTACTCGCAAACGGATTCGCTCCGCGAAGCAGCGCTACAAACAGGGGAGATGTATCTGTATACTCCCGCACAATTTCGGCAGCTAGTTCATCGATGCGTGTGTTGATTTGTTCAGCGCTGTAGAGCGCTTGGTAAGTTGTCGTATTCATATGTTCAGTATAGGGGTGCTATACCAGAAAACAAGTCATTGATCGTCTACACGTGCTATGTACGCGAACGTCACTAGCTACGTCCTCTTGACAAAATAACAGAGGTATGCTACTGTAAATATAGTAAACACTACAAAACAAACATATGCCTGAACTGCTCAATAATACTCCCGACAAGCAACCATCAACCGGTGGCAGTATGTTTAGTGCCGAAGATATTGCCTCCCTTCAAGCAAGCCTAGAGGCAAATCGCCAGCAGATCAATACCGAAACCAATGCTACTATAGCCGAAGCGCTTCGCAGTGGACAGCTAGGCAAGGGCACTCCCGATCTTGAGATGCCAAAAACTGCAGGTCCACGTCTAGACTTCCAGTCGATGAACCCAGATATTCAGAACAGAGTGCGTGCGGTTCGTGCCGAGCGTGCTGCTCGGGGTATTGTCGATGCTCCAATCGACGGCCTAGATACTCCACCCGCTGCCATGCAGCCGATGTCAGATACGGAGGTCGCTGCTATTGCCGCTGGACCACGCGTATCATCTGAAGCAGTGCAGGCTCACCTGGCGAATGCCGCGAAAAAACCTGAGCCAGCAGTCGTTGATAACCCCTACAAGCGCCCAGTTCGCCACATATACCAGGAGACTGACGGCAAGATGTGGACAGACGAGCAGTGGGCAGAGGCGAATGCAAAAGATCGCGCCGAGCAAGCAAAGCGCGGAAAGAAGTCCATGGCCGATCAGCGGGCTGAGTATAAGTCCGCAAAGGCAGAAAAAGATGCGGCGGATACAGAGTTGCTTGATGCCATGAACCCGGCTCTGCGCGAGGCGAGCCTCGAGAAATATGGACGCGAAGGATTGCTAGATATGCTCAAAGGCACTGCAGAAGTCCCGCGCTATACAGGCCCAGATACTGAAGCTGCAACCTTTACCCATGCCACCACTGGTGAGACGATGAACCAAAGTGAAGTTGAGCAGCGCATGAGTGAGGCAGAGGCGCAGCGTATTGGTGCTGCAGCGGGCAACCTAGCCGAGAACGCGCTCACTCGAAAGCCATTTGAAGAGGAATTGATTGATGATGCAGAGAAAGGCTTGATATACCGCGAGCGTGGACATCTCGATGACGGGCTCGACATGGTGATTGAAGTGCTGCCTGACGGCTCATTAGGCAATGTTGAAGTGATCGTAAAGGATGACTCAACTGGTGAAATACATAAGGTTGAAGTTGCCGACCCGCAAACACCTAAACCAGAAGTCACTATTGATGGAGAGTCGGCGACCGAAGAGCAGGCGCCTCTTGTTGAAGCGGTACTGGCAGAGGCAAATGCTGCACTCGAGAACGAGCCGAGTGAACTTGATAAGACTACCGATTCTAGTGAAATAGGGCAGTCTGAAGTCCTAACTGAAGAAGATACTAGCGACAAAGCAGAACAGCCTCTAGAGACGCTAGATAACTCACCCGTGGTAGAGCAGATGGCTAATAAGCAGACTGCGCCAGCGGAGAAAGTGCCTTCGCCAAGATTAACTCCAGAACAGATGCTCATGCGTCAGCAGCAAGACGCGATGAGGTTTGCTACTTCGTATATCCGCTCAAATCCAGCCTTCCTTGAGGTGTTCCGAAGTTTGGGTATTGATCCAAATAAGCTCACGCCTGGCGATGTGCAGCTAACTGACGAAGCACTCTCGTATGTCAATGCAATCCAGAAGCAAGGAATTAAACCTGAATCAATGATATTGCGTGAAAATCCTCATGCCAACTCTACTCTCGGCAGAGCTGCGTCCGAAAGCCAAGAGCTAGTCAAAGGCCTGCTTCGATCAATGTTCAAAGGGAAAGAACCAGAGCAGAAGTAGTCCCCGCACAAATAAAATTGTTGAGCGCGTGATATAATGAGAATCGAACAATGTGTAGATGGTGATAGATAGAAGTTTTCTATTTGTAAGAAAGTTTCTCCCTGTTACTCTCTACGCTCACATGAAAGGAGACATACAATGTCAATTATCAACCCTAGTGGCAAGGATATTATTTCTGTTACCACTGAACTATGCGGCAAACCGCTCACACTCGAAGTCAACCGTGTTGGATTTCGTACCACCGCTAGCGTGCTGGTGACGTACGGCGACACGGTCGTCCTCGGTAGCGTGCAGGTCGGTTCACGACCAGTCATGATGGACTATTTCCCGCTCAGCATCGACTATGAAGAAAAAATGTATGCAGCCGGCAAGATCAGTGGTAGCCGTTTCATCAAGCGCGAAGGCCGTCCGAGCGACGAAGCGATTTTGATCGGCCGTCTCATCGACCGTCCGATTCGACCACTATTTCCAAAGGGTTATCGCCAAGAGGTCCAAGTCGTCAGCAGTGTGCTGAGTATGGATCCAAACTTCCGTCCCGACATGGTCGCCATGATCGCTGCGAGCGCCGCGCTCATGCTCACTGGTACGCCATTTGATGGCCCAGTCGCCGGACTACGCGTCGGTCAGGTCAACGGCGAATTCAAAGCATTTCTAAACCCAGAAGAGCGCGAACAAAGCGACCTCGACCTCGTCGTAGCGGGTATCGAGAGTGGTATCACCATGGTCGAAGCCGGCGCAAACGAAGTCTCTGAAGACACACTGGTCGCCGCGATGGAATGGGCATATAAAGCCCTCCAGCCAGCCATCAAATTGCAGCGTGAACTGGCCGAAAAAGTCGCGCCAGTCGCACAAGAGTTCGAGCTAGTCCTACCAAACGAAGACATCCAAAAGGCAGTCGACTCATGGGTCGACGGCAAATTTGGTTCAGACATCCGCAAAGACTACCCAGAGCGCAACAATGTCGTCAACGAACTGCGCTGGGCGTTCCACGCTGACATGACCGAGAAGGTTGGCGAAGAAGACTACGCCAAACTTCGCGATGAATACGACGAGGCCTTCACCATGGCGCTCCACAAAGACGTGCGTCGTGGCATCGTCGAGGAAGGGCTGCGCCCAGATGGCCGCAAGCTCGACGAAATCCGTGTGCTCAGTAGCGAAGTTGGCTTCTTGCCGCGCGCCCACGGCTCGGGTCTGTTCACTCGTGGTGTGACGCAGGGCATGAATATCGTCACGCTCGCGCCACTCAGCTATGCGCAAATCGTCGATACCATGGAAGTCACCGACGGCGAACGCCGCTACATGCACCACTACAATGCCCCAGGCTACACGGTCGGCGAAGTGCGTCGCCTCGGTAGCCCAGGCCGCCGCGAAATTGGCCACGGCTACCTTGCCGAGCGTGCACTCATCCCAGTGTTGCCAACCGAAGAAGAATTCCCATACGCTATCCGTAGCGTCACTGAAATCATGAGCCAGAACGGTTCGACCAGTATGGCCGCTACCTGTAGTTCAACCCTCGCCCTCATGGACGCTGGTGTGCCGCTCAAGCGACCAGTCGCGGGTATCGCCATGGGTCTGATGGTCGACGGCGACAAGCACTATGTGCTCAGCGACATCGCTGATGCTGAAGATTTCGCAGGCGATATGGACTTCAAGGTCACCGGTACCGAAAAAGGCATCACGGCTGTTCAGATGGACATGAAAGTCCACGGTCTACCTGTCGAAGTATTGGCCGATGCAATCAAGCAGTCGACTCCCGGTCGCACGCATATCCTGAAGCACATGGTCGAGACTATCAGTGCACCACGCGAAGCGCTCAGTCCATACGCACCACGTATCGAAAAGATCAAGATCAACCCAGAGAAGATCGGTGCGGTCATCGGTAAGGGTGGCGAAACTATCAACAAGATTACCAGCGAGACTGGCGCCATGATTGATATCAAGGACGACGGTCTTATCACGGTTGCGAGCAACGATACCGAGAGTATCGAGCGCGCCCTCGAATGGATTCGCGGCCTGACCGAAGAGCCAGAAGTTGGCAAGATTTACACGGGCAAAGTCGTCACTATCAAAGACTTTGGTGCCTTTGTAAACATCATGCCTGGCACCGACGGCATGCTGCACATCTCACAAATCTCTGACGCACGCGTCGAGAATGTGACGGATGTTCTCACAGAAGGCCAAATGGTGAACGTCCTCCTCAGCGGTATCGACGAGCGCGGCCGCCTGAGTCTCACTATGAAGGGTGTTGAGCAAAAGTAGAAGAGAGGTCATGTAACGATGTCTTGGCTCACGCGCTCAGTAAACCCCGGGTGGATTGTCGTCGCAATTCTGGTGGCGAATGCGCTGGTGGCCGCAGCTGCTAAAGGCTACCAGTTTAGTGGCGATGATGTACCTGGCATACTGGCCTGGGCAGTAGTGTGCGGTGCAGTGATTTGGATGATGCGCTTTGGGGTTGTAGCCGCGGCTCGTGACGACAGTGCTAGAGGAAAAAAGCATCGCCTTATCGTCTACGGCATGGTTGGGGCATTGTTTATTTTCTTTATGATTCTCAAAGTTTTCTTTCCAGATGTGTTCTCATACCTCATGCTGCATTAAATTGGTGAAAATCATTACAGATTCCCACGAAATCATGAGCTAGAATAAACGATATGGCAACAACTAATTCTAAAGTACAAAAAATCGGTTCACTGCTGCGCAATCCGAGAGTGCAGCAGCTGCTCGCATGGCTACTGCCAGTAATAGTCGGCTGGGTGTTGAGTAAATTTGATACCAAGCCGGTCGGCGAAAACGGCAAGAAAAAGAAATAGGGACTATTTCTCTTGTGACCAAGCGTCAGCAGATGGACGTACTCGAGCAGCAGCTTTTAGCGGCTGTAGTGTGTCCTGAGCTGGGCGACCAAGCGACACAACTCGTCTTGGGTGAGGGGAATCTCGATGCTGACATTGTCTTCATCGGCGAAGCGCCCGGCAAGCAAGAAGACATCCAGGGCCGGCCATTTGTCGGTGCGAGCGGGAAATTCTTGGATGAAATGCTCGCAGCAGCAGGCATGAACAGGGAAGGCGTCTACATCACCAATATCGTCAAGTACCGCCCGCCAAACAACCGCGACCCACTGCCCGAGGAGAAAAAGGCCTTTTGGCCGTATCTCCTCCAGCAACTCGACATTATCCAGCCGAAAGTTATCGTGACGCTTGGTCGACACAGTGGGGCATATTTCATCCCAGATTTACAGATATCACGCGATCACGGCAAGCCACGCACCGTTCGCTGCCACGACCGAGAGCTCCTTATCGTGCCGCTCTATCACCCCGCAGCCGCACTCTATAACGGCTCCATGCGCACCGTACTTATGGAAGATTTTATAAACATGACAAAAAATTTCGGAAAGGCAGGTAGCTAGAGTACTCGTCGCGACAGCCCTATACGCTTGAGCTTATATACTCCATGTAGTATAATCTCTAGCAACTCTACAAAAACAAAGAGGGGACTGACGTGGGTATCGTAATACAAAAATCATTTATTCAACACAGCATCGTATTAAAAATAGCTATCGCTAGCACTGCGATTGTCGTAGGACTCGCAGCAGTACTGCTATCTGGCCAACTGACCACTCGCGTCAAAGCCGATGCGATCAATACCACTGACTTCGTCATCACTGTCAAGACCGACAACCTCAGTACCGGTAGCTCTGGTGCGACACAGTTTCGCATCCCGACGACTGGCACTGGGTACAATTATACAGTCGACTGCAACAATGACGGCGTAGTCGACGCTAGCGGACAGACAGGCAGTTATACTTGCAACTATGCCACAGCCGGCACGTATACTGTTCGTATCGGCGGCACTTTCCCGCGTATATATTTCGCGAATAATAATGCCAATGACCGTCTCAAGCTTCTCCAGATCAACCAATGGGGTACGGGTATCTGGGCGAGCATGCAAAGTGCCTTTTATGGCACTGCAAACATGGATGTCGTGGCTACCGACACGCCGAATCTCACTAGTGCCACCAGTTTGAGCACAATGTTTACAGGCACTACGAACCTCATTGGTGAGAACGCTAGCTGGAACTGGGAGACGAGCAGTATTGCCGATATGAGCAGTATGTTTTCCGGCGCCACTAACTTCAACTAGCCCATCGGCTCTTGGGACACAGGCAAGGTTATTAATATGAGCGGCATGTTCACCAACGCCTCAGCCTTCAACAACGGCCAGCCAGCTGGCAACTCTACCGCACCGCTAAACTGGAATACCACCAATGTCACTAGTATGCTTAGTATGTTCGCCAACGCCACCAGCTTCAACCAACCCATCGGCTCTTGGGACACTGCCAATGTCACGAGTATGAGCAATATGTTCACCAACGCCTCAGCCTTCAACAACGGCCAGCCAGCTGGCAACTCTACCGCACCGCTAAACTGGAATACCACCAATGTCACTAGTATGCTTAGTATGTTCGCCAACGCCACCAGCTTCAACCAACCCATCGGCTCTTGGGACACAGGCAGCGTAGCTAATATGTATGCCATACTCTCCAGCGCCACCAGCTTCAACCAACCCATCGGCTCTTGGGACACAGGCAAGGTTACCGATATGAGCTATGCGTTCAACGGCGCCAGAAGCTTCAACCAATCGCTAGCGAACTGGAATATATCCAAAGTGGCACTTGCTGTGTATATGCTTAATAACTCCGCCATCTCCACCCCTAACTACGACGCCACCCTCAAGGCATGGAGTACGCAAACACTTAAGCCAAGCGTATCCCTTGGCGCGCAAGGACGAACCTACTGTCTAGCCAGCGCTGAACGCGCCAGCATCATCAGTACCTACGGCTGGACCATCACAGATGCCGGACAGAACTGTGCTGCCTACGCACCAACAGCGATGACCTTCACAGGATCTACCAGTGTGGAAGAGAATACGGCTGCCTCAAGCACCACTCCTTATATACTTGGCACGCTTACGACTATCGATACTGTACCCGAGGGCGACAAGGCATTTACGTACACTTTCACCTGTACCACCAGGGGTACTCACGACAGTATGTTTGCCATCACTGGCGCCAGCAACGACGAACTGTCGCTCGTCGCATCTCCTGACTACGAAGTCATCCCGACGCTCACCGTCTGTGTTCGTATCACCAATGCTGTCGGAGAAATAATGGACAAGACGTTTACCTTTACGATCAACGACCTGTATATACTTAGCTACAGCGGCAATGGTAATACGAGCGGCACCGTTCCTCCGGCTAGCGAGTCATACGCCGCCGGTTCGACCACTACTGCTGCAACTGCCGGCACACTCGCAAAGACAGGCTACAGCTTTGCTGGCTGGAATACTGTCGCTGACGGTTCTGGCACTCAGTATGCTTCTGGTAGCACTATCACGATGAATGGTGACATGGCACTCTACGCTCAGTGGACTGACAATGACCCTCCGGCTACTCCTAGTAATGCACCTGGTTTGCATGAAGACTCTGATACTAGTGGCATCGGTGACAATATCACCAATCGCAGCACTCTTACACTAGTGCTCATCTGTTGTGCTACCGATACGACACTGACCCTCTATGTCAACACGATTGCATACGAGACGGCCACCTGTCATATGGCGGGAGCATTAGAGGTGACAGTTGGTCCGCTTGAAGACGGCTCTCACATATTCTATTACACTGAAACTAATGTGAGGGGCAGCACCTCACAAGCGTCTCCTTCTCTAACTATCACTATCGACACCCTCCAGCCAACTGTCGACTTGAGCACGACTCAGTCCACAAGTGCTTCACCTCAGCTCAGCGGTACCATATCTGAACCAGGCGCAACAGTACAAGTCACTGTAAACGGTGTGAATTACGAGGCCACAAACAACGGCGATGGAACCTGGGTGCTTGCCGCTGGTGCTTTGGTACCGCTCGCTGCTGGTGAGTATAGCGTGCTCATCACTGCTATCGATGTAGCAGGCAATACATCGACGATTACACAGACACTCACGATCGCTGGAGCGCCAGCGACAGAAGATTCTCAAGCAGATAGCGGCAACTTAGCTGCGGCTGGTGCAAGCCTATATGCTAGCGGTGCAGTTGCCATCTGTAGTATACTCATCGCTACGTGCCTGCTGTATAGGCAGCGCTACACAAAATACCTACACCGATAACGGAGCAGGTATTTGGTAAGATAGGGAAGACTACCCACTTCTCGCGGGGTAATCACGAGTTGACTACTGTAGCTATGGTGCGGGGGTAGGCGTAGTAACGGTAGGTGCTGGTACCGCCGGTGCTGGAGCGGCTGTATTGTTGCCGTTCATGAGCATCGGGAGGAAATAGATCGCTGCAAGCACAAGTAGCACGATTGCCACGATTGCTACGATAACTCCACTATTGCTGCTATTGCCTTCTTTTTCCACGATGACGTCTGCCATGTATGTAACTCCTTGTATTCAACTGATGTTAGGGATTACTGTACTAGTGGCCCGCATGGAGCGATGCAATATTTTTCACTATTTTGTGTTGTTTGGCAGTACGGATTAGTGTGGCACTGATAGTTGCAATTTTCGGTACTTTTTATTACAATACATCTAACAGCAAAGAGAGGGGACAGACTTTTCTCATCCAGTACACCTCTCTTGTCTTATCAATATTACTTTGAAATTATTTATACAATCTAAAAGGAGAAAAATAATTTATGGGTCAACGAAGACTCTCAAAACCTCAGGCAGACGATGCCTCAAAACGGCCGATGCAGGCCAAGCAAAAATCAAACAACAGCGTACTCAACGCCACGACCACACGCAAGGGTGAAGTATTTCGTGCGCAGCGACGCACCTCCGAGGGCGTCAACATGCAGGCGAGCCAACACATCATCAATGTGCCGGTGAACAAATCTATCTACAACGGCTACGATGGCAAGCAATTTAGCCTGGCCGACCAGCCCAAGCGCTCACGCGCTCCACGCCCAACCCTGAAAATCATTCCTATCGGTGGCGTTGGCGAGATGGGTATCGGCAAGAACATGACGGCTATCGAGTACGACAACGACATCCTCGTTATCGACATGGGCTTCTTGTTCCCAGGTACTGACTATCCTGGTATCAACTACATCACCCCAGATATCACCTGGCTCGAAGAAAACAAGCATCGTATTCGCGGTCATGTCTTCACGCATGGACACCTCGACCATATCGGCGCGTTTCGTCACCTCGTGCCGCGCATTCCAGCTCCAGTCTTTGCCAGTAGATTCACTATCGGTATGCTCCAACGCACCATGGAGGAGACTGATGGCAGCTACGAGCCTGACTACAATGAGCTCAACCCCGAAGCACACGAAATTGTACAGATCGGTGATTCATTTAGCATCGAGCTGATTCGGGTAAATCACTCGATTCCTGATGCTACAGCAGTCGTCATCCGCACCCCTGTCGGCAATATTCTGGCCAGTGGTGACTGGCGTATCGAGGACAACCCTGTCGACGGCAAAGCCTTTGACTTCCCGCGCATCAGTGAGATTCAGCAAAAAGAAGGCTTCCTCGTCTTCCTGAACGAATCGACCAACTGTGAATCAGACGGCACGCACAATCACAGCGAATTTGATATCCAGCACAGCATGGGTGAAGTCATGGAAAAATACCCAAACAGCCGCGTGATTATCAGTAGCTTCTCGAGCCAGCTACACCGTATGCAGCTCATCCTCGATGAAGCCCAAAAGCACGGTCGCAAAGTTGCTTTTGCAGGCTACAGCATGATTCAGAACCTCGAAGTCGCTCTGCGTACCGGGGTTATCAAAGTGCCAAAAGACACCGTCATGAAGATGGAAGACCTCATCAAGCTGCCTGACAGCAAGATCACCATCGTCTGTACCGGAAGCCAGGGTGAATTTAGCGCCGTGCTTAACCGTATGGCCACTGGTGCGCACAAGTACATCAAGATCAAGAACACCGATGTCGTGGTATTTAGCTCCAACCCAATCCCGGGCAATGAAAAGTTCGTCGTCCGCACCGTCGATGGTCTGATGCGTGAGGGTGGCGAAATCATCCAGAGCGGCAAGACTCACTTGACTGGTGTCGGTCCACTCCACCTTTCAGGGCACGGCTACTACGAAGACCACATTCGCGTCATCGAAGCGGTCAATCCGACCTACTACATCCCGTATCACGGTGAATTCCACATGCTCGTGCACAACGCACGCCTCGCCGAAAAAGAATGCGGTATCCCACGCAAAAACATCTTTGTCTGCGACGCCGGCGACATCATCGAGTTCGATCATGAAGGTGCCAAAAAAGTCGGTCGCATCCCAGTCGGTGGTACTATGTACGACGATAGCGGGGCAATTGTCTCTGAAGTTGTACTCAAAGACCGTATCCACATGAGTATGGAAGGCATGTTCGTCGTGGTGCTGACCATTCAGCGTGGCACAGGGCGTCTTCTTACCAGTCCGGATATCATCAGTCGTGGGTTTATCTATCTGCGTGACAGCGAAGAGCTCATGGGAATGATTCGTGCCTATCTCAAGCAAAAAGCCGCACGTGCCTTTGCTGGCAAATACGACCTCGATGTCATCAAGAAAGAAATCAAAGACGAAGTCACGCACATCCTCTATGACCAGACGCGTCGCACCCCAATCGTCATCCCGGTTATCAACGAGATCGGCGGTGGCGGCAACAGCGGCAGGCAGCAGCAGGGGAGTCGTGCTGACGACCAGCAGACACAGGGCGGCCAGCCACGCGTTATCGGTGTGTCGCCACGTGCACCTCGCAAGTTTCCACCAAAGCAAATCCCTGACAGCGAAGCCACTGTGCCGCGCAGTCAGCCCGAAGCTCGCGGCTACTAGAGGCTATCGTTCAACACTACAAATAAGCTCCTCTCTGGAGCTTATTTTTGTTTATCCATCGCCACCTTATTGACATTTTATAAAGCTTATGCTACTATGTAGAACAGTAACCTTTTAACACAAACAATCATACACACAAAAACATCATGGAATTTCTCGCTATCGCTTACTCAATCGCCTGTTTCGTGCAGCTTGCCGCTGGGCTACCGCAGCTGATTGAGATTATTCGCAAAAAATCATCTGACGAGATGAACCTAGTCACCTGGGGTGGCTGGCTTGGGTCGCAGTTTATCTGCTTGCTCTATATTATTAGCCACAAAAACCCCGTCTTGATTGCCGTGTCGTCCTCATGGGTACTCTATTACAGTATGATGTTGTCAGCGATTATCTACTATCGTCGCAATCCCGGTGGTGTCATCACAAAAACAGTTCGCCGCTCACAGTTACGACTCAAAGATGCCTTGGCTACCGACGAGTAGCTGCCATAAGTATAAGCGACTCTTGCATTTTGTAGTAATTTATGCTACAATGTAACCATACTCTTCAGATAACAAACAGAGTACAATAGAACAATAGTTATGGCTAGAAAAAAACCAGCAAATAGGGGACGCAAAAGCAAAAAATCAGACGCGCCGCAACATACGTTGCCGACGGGCTTTTGGTCACAAGTGCTCGCAGTCGTGTTGATTGCGTTTTCATTCTTGCTCGTCGTGTCATGGTTTGGCGGCAGTGGGCCAGTATTTACGGTCATCCGTGACGCTGCGCTGCGCACTATCGGCTATGCAGTCTATGTACTGCCGTTTGTCGCCGTCTACGTTGGTATCGCAGTGTTTCGTGTCGAGAACAACAAGCTGCCGCTCGTCATTAAATTCGCTTCGCTCCTGCTCATCGCTTGGTTTGCTGGGCTATTTGGACTACTGCGCCAGGATGGCCAGGCGACGACCGGTGGCGTCGTGGGTGACACGCTCAATAGCTTCATGACTTCACTGGTCAACGTACCAGTGGCGGCGTTTTTGTACCTTCTGCTCATCATCGTGACGACATTATTTGTGTTGCGCATATCGTTTGACTCGGTCTTTAGTTGGATTGGCGGGCTGTTTGGCCGTGGCGTTCAGGCCGAAGACAAAGCAAATGTTGAGGTGATGCGCAAAGCCGCTGCCGAAGACACCAAACAGAGCACGCCGCTCAGCGACTTCAAACTCAATGCTGGTGTCCCGATGCTCACTCCAGAGGATCAGAAGAAAGCCCGGCTCGCGAGCCTCCGCAACAGCGTCAAGCCTGACAAAGAAGCCGAAGAAAAAGCCGCGATGCTGGCGGTTACCGACCCAAATTGGAAGTTCCCAGCGCTCGATCTCCTCGAGAAAAAGCAATCACCAGCCGACGCTGGCGATATCCAACAAAACGCCCATATCATCCAGGATACGTTGCGCGAATTTAGTATCGATGTCGAGATGGAAGGCGCAAATATTGGCCCGAAAGTCACCCAGTATACTCTGAAACCTCCAGCTGGTATCAAGCTCAATCGCATCACGGCGCTCGAGACCAATATCGCGCTCAACCTCGCGGCGAGCTCGCTGCGTATGGAAGCGCCGATTCCTGGGCAAAAAGCAGTCGGTATCGAAGTGCCGAACAAAAA
>CAZOOQ010000001.1:0-8479 GCA_964581485.1 uncultured Candidatus Saccharibacteria bacterium | reverse complement strand
GGCGCAAGGCTGATGAGCCGCTGGCATTTGCCGTGGGCAAGGATATCGCTGGGCAAGCAGTAGTGGGTGAGCTCAACAAAATGCCGCACCTCCTCGTCGCCGGTCAAACTGGCTCGGGTAAGTCGGTCATGATCAATACACTCCTCTGTAGTTTGCTCTACCGCAATGCGCCGAGTGATATGAAGCTCATCCTCGTCGACCCGAAGCAAGTCGAAATGGCGCCGTATGCTGACATTCCGCACTTGCTGACTCCAGTAATCGTTGAGCCCGAAAAGACCATCAGCGCTCTCAAGTGGGCGGTGAATGAAATGGAGCGCCGCTATAGTTTGCTGGCCGAAGAGCGCGTGCGCGATATCAAGAGCTACAATGACAAAGTCAAAAACAAGACTGTCGGTGTGGCCGACGAAGATGGCAATGTGCAGCAGGTCAACGAAGGTCATATGCCGTATGTCGTCATCGTCATCGACGAGCTGGCTGACCTCATGATGGTCGCGGCACGCGATGTCGAAGCGCTGATCGTCCGTATCGCGCAAAAGGCCCGTGCTGTCGGTATCCACCTCGTGCTAGCGACGCAGCGGCCAAGTGTCGATGTCATCACCGGGCTTATCAAGGCCAACGTGCCAGCGCGTATTGCCTTTACGGTGGCATCGCAAGTCGACTCACGCACCATCCTTGACCAGATTGGTGCCGAGAAGCTCCTCGGCCAGGGTGACATGCTCATGAAGACTGCCAGTATGCCCAAGCCAAAGCGTATCCAAGGTGCATGGGTAATGGACCAAGAAGTTCTCAAGATCACTGATCACCTGCGCATGCAGAGTGCTCCGCAGTACAACGACGAGATTATCAGCCAGCCGGTCCAGCTCAATGGCAAGGGTGGAGTCGTCATGAACTTCGACCGTGTGGGTGGTGACGATATGTTCAAAGACGCCGGCCGCGGCGTCATGGACAGTCGCAAAGCCTCAACCTCACTCCTGCAGCGCAAACTTCGTGTCGGCTATGCCCGTGCGGCGCGTATCATCGAAGAGATGGAAGAGCAGGGAATCATCGGCCCAGCCGATGGCGCCCGCCCGCGCGAAGTGCTAGTCCATAGCTTGGACGAGCTCGACGGTGGCATGACTGACGGCGCAGACGTTTAGCTGCCTGGCTTGCCCCTTCTGCTCTGTTTGGCTATAATCATAACCACTATGCTGCAAACACAAACAAATCGAAACGGTTTCACAATCGTCGAGCTGTTGATTACAATTGTGGTGATTGCGATTCTGGCAGGTGTCTCGATGGTTGCATACAGAGGGGTACAGCAGCGCGCTCGCGACAGCGTACGTCAGCAAGACGTCGCAGCTATAGCCAAAGCGACGCATATGTACAGTGTAGTTGTCGGTAACTTTGCCGAGGCAGGCTGTGGAAGTGGCTCTGGTTCTGGGTGGCTACATAGTGACTATGATGGTACGGGGCCGAATGTGCCAATTAATGATTGCCTGACAGGGAAAGGCCCTTATTCAAGTAAGAATTTCCTTGGGACTGTTCTAAAAGATCCGTCGGGCCTAGAGTCGTGCACGGGCCTGAAGTGTACGGCCTATATGAAGTCTAGTTGCGCTGCAGGCACGTGGATCATGGCCCATCTAGAAGGTAAAGCGCAGCTCTCTACCGATACCGACGCGACATGTAATCCAACGTGGGATACGCAGTATGGGATTAATTACATTGTGAAAGTTGAGTAAGGTTGTGCTACATATGAGTGGGATTGAGCAGCAACGAAGCAAAGGGTTTACGGTTATCGAGCTACTGATAATCATCGTTGTAGTTGCTCTTTTGGCAGGATTGTTGCTAGCGGTGTACCGCGGTATCACCGATCAGTCTCGTGACGCGACGCGACTACAAGACGCAAAGACAATCGTCAAAGCACTTGAAGTGCATAAATCGTTCGAGGGTGGTCGCTACCCTAACGAGCAGAGTTCATCTTGGGAGACATCTGTGGCGTATCCGAAAACATTTATCAATGCCTTAACGACAGGCAAGCACGCGAGCGCAGTTCCAGTCGATCCAGTAAATAATAATAGCTATCATTATCGATACTATTTATATTCGGCGGGCAATGGAGGTTGTCCGGTTGAAAGGGGTGATTTCTTTGTCTTCCAGATTATCAAGCCTGCAGCCGAAAAAACACCACCACCTGAATCACCTGGCTTTTCTTGCACAGGACGTAACTGGAATACTGAAGCGTGGTATACGGTCGGTGGTTACGAAAATTAGTCGGCTTTATACTCACCGAGGAGAGTGACCGTATGGTCACTTTTTTCGATCTCTGCCACGAGGTCGCGGAGTTGCTGGCCGGCGCAGTCGACAACGACGAAAAATTTGTAGTTCCACGGCTCGCCGATGATGGGCTGCGACTGAAGTTTGGCGAGGTTGACGCCGGCGTTTGCAAACACTTGTAGCACTTCGACGAGTGCACCTGGCTGGTGGCTGGTAGTGATGACGAGTGAAGCGCGATTGGCATCCTCGACCGTCTCGGTCGGTTCGAGCACGAGAAAGCGAGTGATGTTATGCTCGTTGTCATTGATTGAGCGCTTGAGGATCGGCATAGAGTGTAGTGCTCCTGCCTGTTCGCCGGCGATGGCCGCCATGTGCGACGAGCCTTCTGATTTGATGAACTCCACCGCACCGGCAGTGTCGAAAAACTCGATAACCGCTGCATCTGGCAGGTGACGAGACAGCCACTGACGGCACTGGGCTAGGGCCACGGGATGGGAGTAAACTTCGGTGATGTCACTCAGCTTCGTGTCAGGGTTTGTGATGAGCATTTGATCGATTGGTAGTTTCACCTCACCGATGATCGGCGCATCGCACTCTTCGATGAGTTGGTAGACGTCGTTGATGGATCCGTAGATGGAGTTTTCGACAGCGGATACGATAGCATCGGCCTCGCCAGCTGCATAGGCAGCAAACACATCCGCAAAACTCGCGCAGGGGACGATATCGACTGACGCACCATACCACTGACGGGCGACTTGGTCATGAAATGAGCCAGCTTGGCCTTGAATTGCAACACGCATACTCGTCGTAGTATAGCAGGCGTCTTGACTTTCGGTAATGGACGGCGTATACCAATATACACAAGCAATAACATCAAATAGGTACGCTATTATGAAACAGGAAACAATCGGTGCAGCGCCAGACCTCGGTGAGTCGCTGACGCAACGAGAAGTCGATCAACTATTTGCAAACATGGTCGAGCGCATGAATAAGCTGGCTGAACTATCAGAAGATATCGACGCCGGTTTTTTTGATGGTCGTGAGCAGGAGCTTGAAGCAATTCGCGACGGCATACTCGGTGAACTGCTCGAGAAAAATCCGCACGAAGCAATTAGTGAAGTAGTACACTCATTGTCGCTGCTCTACGAAGACAGAACTATCCGGTCGTTCGATGGAAAAACTAGACAATTCGCCACCAGAGATAACTCTACCAATACCTGGCTTGACGATCACTATCTACTGCATGAGCAACCCGATGGCACTATGCAAGTCGCTGCGGAGTACCGAGACTTCACTGATATGGGCTATGGGGTGTTGGTCGAAGGCGAGGCGGTGATGGTATACACGGTTGTTTCCGGCTACCGCATACCAGCGGACCCGCATCATATGACGCCAGATGGATCGGAAAACCACTATCACCGAACACTACGAGAGTTTTATTTGCGTGCACTCTCTACTGCAAGTGTCGTCGTGAATCGCCGAGCCCTAGATCCGATTGCAGCAGGTGAAGCCGATGTCGCCGCGTTGACACTACTCTACCAGGAAGGGCCTCGCGCGCTCTAGACTTTCAGCCTGATATACGGTATAATTACCAGTGTTATCAACCTAAGTTTACTTGAGACAGAGTAAGCACCCACATAAGGGGTTCCAAAAGGAGGTACACTTATGAAGGAATACGAACTAACCGTTCTGATCCACCCTGGTCTGGAGACAGATCTGGAAGCGCCACTCGAAAAAGTGCGCAAACTCGTCAAAGACAATGGTGGCACCATCGTCAAAGAAGACAACCAAGGCAAAAAACGCCTGGCATATCGTATCAACAACGAAGATTTCGCTATCTATGTCTACATGGATGTCGAGCTGCCAGCCGAAGCGCCACTAAAGATTAGCAACGTACTCAACATCACCGACGATGTGATTCGCTACTTGCTCGTCAAGGTTGACGCAAAGGGTCGCGCACTGCTCGAAGACGCCAAAAAGCGTGCTGCTGAGCGCGGTGAGCGCGACGACGAATCTGAAGAATAGTAATCTGCAAGAAACAGGAGGATAGGGACGTGGCTAAAGGATTTAATAAAGTCATCTTGATGGGGAACTTGACGCGAGACGTCGAGACTCGCACCACACCTAGCGGTCAGACGGTCAGCAACTTTAGCTTGGCAGTGAGCCGTAGCTGGAAAGGCCAGGATGGTCAGCAACAAGAGCAGACGAGCTTCATCAACTGTGTTGCTTGGGGTAAGGTGGGCGAAATCATCGCTCAGTACGTCAAAAAAGGCGATCCGCTGCTCGTCAGCGGACGACTCGACCAGCGCAGCTACGAAGACAAAGATGGCAACAAGCGCCAAGCGGTCGAAGTAGTAGTCGAAGACTTCAACTTCATCGGTGGCGGAAATCGTGGTGAGGGAGGCAGCGCACCGGTTACTCCAGCAAGTAGCAAGAGCAAAGATGTTGTCATCGAAGATATCGACGATAAGCCGATTGATTTATCTGAGATCCCATTCTAAGGCGGCCGTATAGCCAGCGCACATGCATCGTTAGTAGCTCCGAGTCTCGTGTCGCTGTATGTTGCATACAGCTCCACTCGATTCTCGCTACTGCCTCGCACTGCACGCCACCTATCCACCCGCTACGACACACTATAGTTTAAAAGAAAATGCACCAAGCTACAGGATGTACGCTTTTGGGCAGAACGGAGAATGAAATGAAGAGATTTAAAAAAGATGCACCAGTGTTTTTTGACTACAAAGATGTCAAAACGCTGAGTCGCTATATCAATGTGTATGGCCAAATCGAGCCAATCAGCAAGACAGGTCTCAGCGCCAAGCAGCAGCGTCAACTAGCAGTTGCGATTAAGCGCGCGCGCCACCTCGCTTTGATGCCATTTGTCGCACAAGGGTAGAGATAATTTGCAATTAACCAATTTGCAAGTATCAATAAATTAGCAAACGACAATTAACATGGCAAATGAGCGAAGCACGAAAATCATTGATGATTTGGCACAGCTAAGTGTCGATATTATTCGATATACAAAAACCGCAGACTTGCCGCGTGCAGTGGTGGATCAGATTATACGTTCATCGACGAGCATCGGTGCTAATTTTTCTGAGGCGCAAGATGCGTCATCGAAGAAGGATTTTTTAAATAAGATATATATTGCCAAAAAAGAAGCGTTTGAAACAAAGTATTGGCTTTTGGTGATTGCAAAGCTTAACGCTGATAGTGAAGTAGAAGTCTTTCGAGAGAGGACGCAAGGATTTTTAATGATGCTGCAAAAAATAATCAACAGCACTAAAAATAATTGATACAATGCAAATCGCTTATTTATTGCCAATCTGCCAATTGCAAATAGCTAATTTTGAAAGGAGTTTATCGTGTACCAACCAACTGATTTGAAGAAAGGTACAGTTTGCCAGATTGATGGCAAGCCATACCGTGTCATCGAATACGGCCAAAAAGTCATGGGTCGGGGCGGTAGCATAGTCAACGTCAAGCTGAAAAACTTGATTGATGGCAGCGTGATTCCAAAGACATTTAAGGGCCAAGACAAAATCGAGCCAGCAGAGGTAAGAAACCGAGAGGTGCAGTATCTCTACTGCGACGGTGAGACATTTTTCTTTATGGACCCGGAGAGCTTTGAACAGTTTGAACTGGCCGCTGATATTGTCGACACCGCAAAGGACTACCTAAAAGAAGGTGATAACTTGACGCTGCAGTTCTTTGACGACAAAGTCATAAACGTCGAGTTACCAAAAAACCTATACCTAGAAGTCACGTATGCCGAAGATGTCGTCAAAGGTGACACCACCAGCAGTGTCCTCAAAGACGCCGTCCTCGAGACAGGGGTCACAGTCAAAGTGCCATCATTTATCAAAGTCGGTGATGTGATTTCTGTCGATACCGCGACAGGCGAGTACCGTGAGCGAAAGAAATAATTCGAGCGTTGACAGATTGCTCGTCGTTTCAATGCTCGACGAAGTTGCCGTCGGCGATACCTTCGCTGGTAGCAACAACGAGTTGCCGCTTCATGTGACACTGCTTCCCTGGTGGACGACACCTGAGTCAATGACCATCGTGCGCCCTTTTTTTCGCAGTGTGGCAGCACACTTGGAGGGCGAGCTAGTGATACGCGCGACCGATACTGATTACTTTGGGCCAAATCATGATGTGTATGTGCGCAAAATCGAGCATACTCCTTCGGTGATGGGCGCACATGGGCTCCTGCTCAATCAACTAGTTGCACCACTGTATGGTGAAGTACATTCAAACTATATAGAGGGTCGCGAGGGATATAGCCCGCATGTGTCGTATCGTCAGGACGGACGCGGACTCGAGGCGGGTGAAGAACGGCGGCTCGAACGAATCCAGCTTATCCGACAAGAAGCTGAGAGTGGTAAAAAGACTATTCTCGAATCAAGCCGAATTGGCTAGCAGCTCAGCGATATCGCTAGTGCTACAATAAGAGCATGTGGACAAAAAAGCACGTGCTCTTTTTGCTCGGAGGATTGGTATTGCTAGAGGTGTGCGCGCAACTGTTGTTGCCGTATGACCGTGCGGTGCCGCTTGCACGAGTAGGGCCAGTACGAGCCGGGTTTTCGAGTCGGTCAGACCTGGCGCGGATTTTTCAGGAGCAGTTTGAGGCCTCAAAAGTCGAGGTGAAAAGTGGCGACAGAGCGGCTGTGTATTCGCTGCCAAAGCTTGGTGCGGCCATCAACAACGACCAGATGGCCGAAAAACTGACGGCCTATTCTTTTGGGCAGCGCTGTATACCGTTTTCAGTGTTTTGGACTCAGCCACATGTGAAATCATTTGAACTCACTATGACAGGCGCCCAGGTGAGTAAGGTGATCGACGAGATCGCGCAGCAACTCACCTATGCACCGACCAATGCGTCGCTAGAGCTCATCGATAGCAAGCTCGTGGTCGGAGTTGCCAAGCCCGGCAATACAGTAACTGCAGCACAGGTGCGATCAGCGTTGTCAAATGCGACATATAGCAACGGGACGACAATGATTCAATTGGCCGGAAAGGCAGTAGTACCAGAGACGAGTGATGCAGATATTGTCGAGGCCAAGCAGCAAGCAGCAGCGGCACTCGAACGAGAGGTAAGTATTGCGATAGTCGGTAAGGATACAATCACACCTGATGCGACAACTCGTGCCCAATGGCTGGCTATCGACACTACGTCCCATCCTGCGAAGCTCACAATCAATCAGCCAATGATTGAGGCATATGTTACAAAGCTCAATGATAAGGTCAAGACTGCCGCGACACCATCGCAGGTGGTGCTTGTCGACGGTAATGAGCAGAAACGGACACCAGGGCAGCCAGGAGCATCTCTCGATGTGGCTATGGTATCGCAACAGCTTGCCATGGCAATGCTTGGTCAGGACGCGCCGAAGGTCGTTGCCACACTGCAGCCGATTGCCTCACCTGCACAATATACACGTAGCTACACCAACTCTCAGGAAGGGCTGCAGGCCTATGTGGCCTATGCTACTAGCACACAGAATGTCCGTATTGTCGTACAGCAACTCGACGGCGCTGGCTGGAGCGCTAGTGGTCGCGCTGATGAAAGCATCCCGAGTGCGAGTACTTACAAACTTTATGTGATGTTGCGCGTGTTTGATGATATCAACAATGGCAAGCTCAACTGGGATACGCCGATGCTCGACACAACGGCTGGTGGGTGTTTTGAGCGGACGATTGTGCCCTCTACCAATCCATGTGCCGAGGAGTGGATTCGTCAGTACGGTCGCACCCAGCTGACTGAGTATATTCGGAGCAAGGGCTTTAGCGCAGGCACTGGATTCACTTTCAGCGATGCAACGCACACGACGGCAGGGGATTTGGCGAAGTATCTCATCGGACTCGAGAACGGCACGCTCGTATCCGGCAGTAACCGCGACATGCTGCTCGAGAAAATGAGTCGTCAGCTCTATCGCTACGGTATTCCTACAGGTACGAAAGGTTGGGCCCAGGATAAGGTTGGGTTTCTCTGGGACTATATCCACGATGCTGCGATCGTACACAACCCGAAAGGGACGTATGTGTTGGTGATTATGACAAAAGGGTATTCGTATGGGTATATCGCTAATGTCGCGAAGCAGATTGATAGTATTTTGTATCCATAAATGAGAAGCCGCGTCAGCGGCGTTTTCTAATCCCTTCTTTTTGTTTCGCCAAAGAAGCAAAAAGCGACTACTTTTATCCAAAAGTAGCAAAACAGTTC